>NZ_JBEOOY010000034.1:0-17976 GCF_040309585.1 Psychrobacter sp. GW64-MNA-CIBAN-0177 | reverse complement strand
TGTAAAAGAGCCAGAAAAGATGAGATTACAAGCTGCTTAATTGGGCTTGATGGTGACAACTACCTTGAAAAACTCCGTTTCTGTATGGCGTTATGTGTATCATGCTGAGATATACCTACTTTTTGCCAAGCTGGTTTAGGAGCACTTGAGCAAGCTGATAGTATTAAAGTAGAAGCTAAAATGCTTGTAAACACACTAGTTTTCATAATAGAACCTTTAATTGAATATATTTGCCTGAAATTTAGCTGAGCACCATGTATAAATGATAACCAACAATTATTTAACAGTAACAGAAAACAACTAAAATTGTAAGATTTCAGAAATAAAAAAAGAGCCTCAATTGAGACTCTCTTTTATAGTATTAATTTAATCGTGTTTCTCTAACCAGTCGGCTTAACCACCAAAGTCATCAAGCATGATATTTTCGTCTTCAACACCAAGGCTATGCAACATGTCGATTACCGCCGCGTTCATCATCGGTGGCCCACACATGTAATATTCACAGTCCTCTGGGTTTGGATGATCTTTGAGATACTCTTCTAGCAAGACGTTATGGATAAAGCCAGTATAGCCATCCCAATTGTCTTCAGGAAGCGGATCAGACAAAGCCACATGCCACTCAAAGTTATCGAACTCTTCTTCTAGTTGATCATAATCTTCAACATAGAACATCTCACGAATAGAGCGTGCACCGTACCAAAAGCTAATCTTACGCTTAGTGTTTAAGCGTTTAAGCTGATCAAAGATGTGTGAGCGCATCGGTGCCATACCTGCACCACCACCCACAAAGATCATCTCAGCTTCGGTGTCTTTGGCAAAGAATTCACCATAAGGACCTGAAACCGTCACTTTATCACCAGGCTTTAAGCTAAATGTCCAAGAAGACATCTTACCTGGTGGGATACCGTCAGGGCCACGTGGCGGTGGACTAGCGATACGAATGTTAAACTTAATAAGGCCTTTTTCTTCTGGGTAGTTGGCCATTGAATAAGCACGAATAACCGGCTCATCAACTTTTGAGACATAGTTGAAGATACCGAATTTTTCCCAGTCTTCTCTATACTCTTCGGCCACATCGAAGTCTTTGTAATGTACTTCATGCGGTGGCGCTTCCAACTGTACATAACCACCAGCGCGGAAGTTAACTTCTTCGCCTTCTGGAATTTTAAGCACTAGCTCTTTAATAAAGGTGGCAACGTTATCGTTAGAGATAACTTCACATTCCCACTTTTGTACATCAAAGAATTCAGGATCAATCTCGATTTTCATGTCTTGCTTAACAGCTACCTGACAAGCCAAGCGCATGTGATTACGGATTTCACCTTGGGTAAAATAGCCTTCTTCGGTAGGCAAAATAGAACCGCCCCCTTCAATAACGCGGCAACGACACTGCGCACACGTACCACCACCACCACAGGCTGAAGATAAGAAAATACCTTCGCTCGCCAGTGTCTGTAGTAGTTTTCCGCCTGCCGGTGTCACGACGTCATTATCGGGATTGTCATTGATATGGATAGTAACATCGCCTGAACTGACCAGTCTTGAGCGCGCTGCCAAAATAATGGCAACGAGTCCCATGATGATCAAGGTAAACATAGCAACGCCACCAATCGCCGTAGCGTAATCCATGGTAGGTATCCTTAATCTATGGAGTAGGGGTGCGAAAAGACGTCATTGCGTGTTTCCTGAACCCCTACCGAATAAATGAATTAAATAGGTCAAATCGCTAAATAGGCTTTTAAGCTTAGCGGTCTAGATTGACATACCGCCGAAAGACATAAAGCCAAGTGACATCAGACCAACCGTGATAAAGGTAATACCGAGACCACGCAGCGGCGCTGGAATGTCTGAGTATTTTAACTTCTCACGGATACCAGCCAATGCAGTGATCGCCAGTGCCCAACCAAAACCTGCGCCGACGCCGTATACCATCGATTCACCAAAGTTGTAGTCACGCTCAACCATGAACAGCACGCCACCTAGGATGGCACAGTTGACAGTAATGAGCGGTAAGAATACCCCTAGCGCGTTGTAGAGACTTGGGACAAACTTATCCAAGAACATCTCTAGAATCTGTACGGTCGCAGCAATCAGACCAATATAACTGAGCAAGCCCAAAAAGCTTAAGTCAATACCTGGAAAACCTGCCCATGCCAGCGCACCATTTTTTAGAATGAACTGAAATAGTAAGTTGTTTAGCGGCACGGTAATCGCCATCACGACGACGACTGCAACACCAAGACCAATCGCAGTGGACACTTTCTTCGATACTGCCAAAAAAGTACACATACCTAAGAAGTAGGCCAGCGCCATATTCTCAATAAAGACTGAGGTTATAAATAAACTAACATAATGTCCCATTAGTGACCGCCTCCATGTGCCATGCCTTTAGACTGCGGCTTCATTACAAATTCAGCATCTTCAACCTGTTCTGGTTTCCAAATACGAACAATGGCAATGAATAATCCAATGATAAAGAATGCTGACGGTGGCAACAGTAATAGACCGTTTGGAATATACCAACCGCCATCAGTAACAGGCTGTAGGATGGTAATACCAAACCACGTACCTGCACCTAATAGCTCGCGGATAGTCGCGACAAATAACAGCACCGCCGAGTAGCCAAGACCGTTACCGATACCGTCCAAAAAGCTGGGTACGGGTGGATTGCTCATGGCAAAGGCTTCGGCACGGCCCATAACGATACAGTTGGTGATAATCAAGCCAACGAAGACCGATAGACCTTTACTGACATCATAAGCGACGGCTTTTAGCACTTGATCGACCAAAATAACCAGTGAGGCAATGATGGTCATCTGTACAATAATACGAATACTTGACGGAATTTGCTTACGAATAATAGAGATAAAGAAGCTCGAAAACGCTGTTACCAGAGTCAACGCCACACACATCACCAACGCATTGGACATGCTGGTCGTCACCGCCAGTGCCGAACAGATACCTAATATCTGTAGGGCAATGGGGTTATTATCAAAGATAGGCGAGGTTAAAATACTTTTAGTGTCAGCCATGTTATGCCTCCTTGCCGTTTGCTACTGGTAGGGTCGCTGCCAGTTCGGTTGTCGGTTGAGCGCTCTTATTGTCCGGTGGTGTCGACTGGCTCGCTTGGGCATCAACACTGTCAAGCGTTTGACCGTTCTGTTCGCGTAGCAAATCTAGGTAAGGCTTATAACCTTGCTCACCGAGCCAAAACTGAATCATGTTGCTCACACCGCGACTGGTTAGCGTTGCACCGCTGATACCGTCAACCCAGTTGTCTTTTGGATTACCCGCTTTGGTCACACCCGTTGCCACGTCACCGTTTTCGTCATACGAGTGGATACCGCTCCACATCGCGCGCCATTTTGGCTCTTCGATGCGAGCGCCAAGGCCTGGGGTTTCTTTATGCTCATAAAAACTAATACCTTTGATGGTATTCATGTCGCTCTCAAGCGTTAAGAAACCATAAATCGTACCCCATAGGCCATAGCCTTGAATCGGTAGTACCACCATCTCAGGCTTGCCTGCGTCATCATTTTTGACATAAACTTTGGCGTATTTAGGCTTGCGACCAATACTGGCTGGATCGTTATCTCCTAAGTCATCGCTCAGGGCTTTGTTCTTAGTCGCTTGGCTAGCGTCATAATTATTACGATCAGGGATGCCCGCGGCTTTTAGCGCGTCATCATCTACATAATTGCCTTTATTCAAGTCAATGATTTTTACTTCAAAATCTTTGAAGCGCTCAGTAACGTCGTCAGCGGTATCAGATTCAGCATCGTACATACCGGCGGCGACTAAGATGTTTTTGTTGCGGTCTAAGCGTGCGTTTTCGACTTGTGCTGGCTTTAGACCAACAGCAGCTGCTGAGACCAATACGGAACACACCAAGCATAGCGTCAATGCCACACTGATGGTTTTCGCATTATTACTTTTGGGCTTGGACATAGCGAACCCTCCGTGCTGTTTGGCGTTTGATGTTTGCTTGGGTCACAAAGTAATCAAACAATGGAGCAAATAAGTTGGCAAATAGAATGGCCAGCATGATGCCTTCTGGGAAGGCTGGGTTGACGACGCGAATCAATACGGTCATAAAGCCAATCAAGATACCATAAGCCCAGCGGCCTTTATTGGTATGCGCAGCAGAGACTGGATCGGTCGCCATAAAGACAGCACCGAATGCAAAACCACCAATTACTAAATGCCAGTAAAACGGTAGGCTCATCATCAAGTTGTCTTTAGAGCCAATCATATTAAAGACAAGGGAGGTGGCAATCAGACCAACCACACAACCTGCCATGATGCGCCATGAGGCAATACGCGTCCATAACAGAACTGCTGCACCCATTAAGATTGCTAAGGTCGATACTTCACCGATACTGCCTTGCATGTTGCCTAAGAACGCATCACCCCACGTAATGGCATTACCGTAGACATCGACGAAATCCTGAGGTACTACGCCAAGTGCCGCTAGGCCAAGTGGTGTCGCTCCTGAAAAGCCGTCAACTGCTGTCCATACTGAGTCGCCTGACATATAAGCAGGATACGCAAAGTATAGGAACGCACGACCCGATAGGGCAGGGTTAAGGAAGTTCTTACCGGTACCGCCGAAGACTTCTTTGGCCACGACCACACCAAAGATGATACCTAAGGCTACTTGCCATAATGGAATATCTGGTGGTAGACATAGTGCGAATAATACAGAGGTCACAAAAAAACCTTCGTTGACTTCGTGTCCGCGCACCACGGCAAAGATAATTTCACAGAAAATACCGACGGCAAAGGTAACGATATAGATCGGTAAGAACTGCATCGCCCCGTAGACAAAACTCGCCCAAATACTGTCTGGGTTATAGCCTGCCATACTGGTGATGATGGTACGCCAGCCTTCAGGCTGCAAGCCAAGTTGAGTAATAGCTGTCAATGCTTGATGACCGATATTGTACATACCCCAAAACATCGCTGGGAAGGTACATAGCCAGACGGTAATCATAATGCGTTTTAGATCAATCCCGTCACGCACATGTGATGAGGCGTATGTCGTTGAGTCTGGTTGACGCAAAAACGTATCAAACATCTCAAAGATGGCATAGTATTTTTCGTGTTTGCCACCTTTGGTGAAAGACGGCTCCATACGATCGAACATATTGTGTAAAAATTTCATCGTGGTTAGCCCTCCAGTTCAATGCGCGTTAAGTTATCACGCAAAATATCACCGAATTCATATTTGCCAGGAGATACGAAGGTGCATAATGCTAAATCTTCTTCGTCCAATTCAAGTGCGCCCAAGTCTACTGCCGTGATGATGTCTTCGACAATCAACGCGCGTAATAGCTGCGTTGGCAGATAGTCTTGTGGCATGACCTCTTCATAAACCCCGATAGGTACCATCGCGCGCGGTGAGCCGTTACTGGTGGTGGTAAAGTTGTATTTTTTGCGACCGAAGAACTGCGAGATGTAGATAGGCAGTTTTGAGAAACGGTTTGCACCTGGTGTAAAGAAATGGAACGCTGGGCGTTCATGACCTTCAGTTAACACGCTGATTTGATCATGGAAGCGACCAACATAGGCAATATTCGAAAATGACTGGCGACCCGATAGCACTGAACCTGAAATAATACGGTTCTCGCCATCGATCAGTTGACCTTTAGTCAAGGCAGTAATATCTGCACCGCGTTCGGTAGCGATTAGGTGTGGGTTTTTGACCGCAGGGCCTGCTAGGCTTAGCAGGCGACGCGTATATAAGCGCCCAGTGGTAAATAGCTTTCCAATCGCAATCACGTCTTGGTAGCCGATCGTCCAGACGCTCACGCCACGCATGATTGGATGCAAGAAATGAATATGCGTGCCAGCCAGACCTGCTGGATGCTTGCCAGCAAAGCTATGATACGCAGTAACATTATTAGACGCAGTCTTCGCAACTGGCGTCAGCTGGGCATCACCATGATGGCAGACAAAGGTCTTAGGGCTGAGCGTCGATAGTACCGCAAGTCCGTCGTTGAACGCTTGCAGTTGCTCATTGATCAGCAGCATCGGGTCAAACGCTAAGGGATTGGTATCCATCGCGGTGACAAAGATGGCATGCGGACGGGCACCGATTTCAGGAGAACGGCTATAGGGACGCGTACGGAACGCGGTCCATTCACCAGAGGCAAGCAGTTGGGTTTCAACGACTTCAGAATCTAGGTCAGCAAGTTGCTGGGAGTCGTAGCGCTGAAATTCTACTTCTTCACCGTTTGGGTCGACCGCAATCACAAGACTTTCGAACACACGACGCTCACCGCGATTAACGGCGATGACCTTACCAGCAGCAGGGGCAGTGTAGATAACGCCGACACGTTTTTTGTCTTCAAAAACGGGCTGACCTTTAGCTACGATGTCGCCTTCTTTGACATTCATCGTGGGCTTCATGCCCACATAATCATAGCCAATGAGTGCCACATGGGCAGGTCTGTGCTCAGATATCTCGCGGGAGGGTTCACCAGTGATGGGCAAATCCAAACCTTTTTTGATGGTAATCATAAGCGAAAACTTAGTCCATAGTCTAAAACGATACCAGACGTCCTGTTTGGTATATCGGTAGCATGAACGTCACGTTTTTCATCAAAGCCCTTAATCAGCCACATCCTAAAATAGGGCGGAGACAAAGCACTTAAATGTAACGCTGGATCATAACTACTAGTAAGAGTATTAACGCTGACCTTAGACTCCTTAACAACACGTTAATGTCTTATTCGAATTACCAAAGTGGCGACTGGCTACCAAGGTGCATGGCAAAATCATCCAATCAAAGTCTATTGTCAAAGCTGGTTGCTAAAAGCAATTGCTATAAAAAAGACAGTTTTGCCATGCGATTTATTAAAATCTTAAAATTTGTAACTCAGAGTGATTGGCTCAGGGACAAGAGTGAATCAAATAAATAACTGATGAAGGCAACATACCATTCAAGCAAAAAATTCATTTAGAGTGTAATGGCGCAGGTTGACCTATCGCAGGTGACCTATTTTGAGTTCTAATATCATCCGTTCAACAACGTATCAGCCAATGATCTAAAAACATATATGGCTGTTGTTCGATTCATCCTGACCGCCATGCAACATCAACTCATTTATGAGTGAATAAAAATGTGTAGCGCATGGTTGCTATCACTTAGAAACAAATACAAATTTACCTAGGATTATACGCTAAATTGACCTAAAATTGCCAGTCAGTAATTGAATTTACCTAATGTTGCCAGTGTCTCAGAGTGCTCAAACTTATGGTTATGATTGGCAGATTTTTTCATTTGCTCACACTATTCATTTGTTCATAATATAAGGACAGAGGTTTTCAAATGAGATTTTCAAATACCGTTAGGATTCAATTTTAGACGACTCTCTGTTAGCTCACTGAGTGGGGCTTTTTATCACTGTTTAACTTTTTATTGTTTAACTTTGCTGTTTATTTTTAATATTACGTTTTATAAGGAATGCTATATGTGTGCTGTCCCTGTCATTATCCCGGCTATTGATCTAAAAGATGGTAAATGTGTGCGCTTAAAACAAGGCCGTATGGAAGATGATACGGTGTTCTCGGACGATCCCGTTGCCGTAGCAGCGCGCTGGGTAAACGAGGGTGCGCGCCGATTGCATTTGGTCGATTTGAATGGTGCCTTTGATGGGGTGCCAGTACACAAGCAAGTCGTCAACGACATCGCCAAAGCTTTTCCGCAGTTGCCTATTCAGTTGGGCGGCGGTGTGCGTAATATGAACACCATCGAGCAGTATATCACTGCCGGACTAACCTATATTATTATTGGCACTAAGGCCGTTGAAGATCCTAATTTTGTGGCTGAAGCCTGCCGCGAATTTGCCGGACATATTATCGTTGGTATCGATGCCAAAGACGGCATGGTGGCGACTCATGGCTGGGCGAATGTGACGGATACCAAAGCCACTGAGCTTGCCAAACGCTTTGCTGATGTGGGCGTATCGTCAATCGTTTATACTGATATTGCCCGCGATGGCATGATGCAAGGCGTTAACGCCCCGCAAACGGTTAATTTAGCACGTGAAGGTGGCCTGCCAGTGATTGCTTCGGGCGGCGTGACCAATATGCAAGATATCGAATTGCTTAAGCCTTATGGTGATTGTATTGAAGGCATTATTACTGGCCGCGCTATCTATGAAGGCACATTGGACTTAGCGGAAGCGCAACGTTATTTAGACAGCTAATGGATTTAAACGGTCAATAAAGGGCTATCTTAATTACTGTTTTTAGCCCATTTAGTTGTTCACGTTCAGATTGAGGACACTCGCTAGTTTGAAATCACAATATTACCCAAAAAAATACTGAGCAAAGGATGCTTATGGCCGTCTATTTTGACCGCCCGATGACACGCAAGTTTTTAACAGTGTGGGGCCAGCTGCTATTGCTACTAAGCCTCGTTTTTACTTTGCCCGCTTATGCTGTTGGTGAAGACATAGCTGGTGTCACGACGGCCTTGGGTATAGAGAGTACGCCAGAAGAAGTGTCTAATGAAGATGCTGCAACTTCTACAGAAGGCGAGACCTCTGTAGAAGCTGAATCGCAAAACCTCCCCCCTGCTGCCGACCCACCGGTGATTAGTGGTGAGAGCACCAACAATGCTCAAATCGAAACCACCCCCACACCGTTAAAAGACAATGACATTCGTCAACGTATCAACGGTATTTTTTCTGAAATAGAAGGGCTGCAAGCGGTCAGTGTCAGTGTTACTCAAGGCGTTGTGACTTTAGCAGGAGAAACTCCCAACGAAAAAAAGGCGCAACAAGCCATTAATTTGACCAATCGTTTGACGGATGTGGTCACCGTTGAAGACAATATCAATCGAACGCTGGATGTTCAGGATAACGTCACGACGGTTTATCAAGGGCTCAAAGCGCAAGTTAAAAACCTAGTCAAAGCGGTGCCTTTACTCTTGGTCGGCATTGTTATCTTTGGATTGGTTACATGGTTTGGTAGCTGGTTGTCCAATCGAAAAAATATGTGGCAACGGCTCACGCCCAATCCTTTCGTCGCTGAACTGCTGGCACAAACTGTCAAAGTAATCTTTATTATTTTTGGTTTGATCTTGGCATTGAGCTTGATAGGGGCAGAAACGATCCTAGGGACGCTACTTGGCGGTGCGGGTGTTATCGGTATCGCGGTTGGTTTTGCGGTCAAGGATACTATTGAGAACTATATTGCCTCGTTGATGCTGAGTATTCGTCAGCCGTTTCGCGCTCGTGATCAGATTGTCATTAACGGGCAAGAGGGTATTGTGGTGCGTTTGACATCACGTGCGACGATTCTGATGACGTTAGATGGCAATCAGCTACGTATACCAAATGCAGAAGTCTTTAAAGGTACGATTCTAAATTACACCAAAAACCCTGAACGACGTTTTACCTTTGAGCTGGGCGTGGATGCCAATGATGATCCGCTTGCTGCCATCAAAGTAGGTATCGATGCGATATGTCAGTTAGATTTTGTTTTAGATGAACCCAAAGCGATTGCGGTCATTAATAATGTTGGCGATTCCAATATCATTCTTGAGTTTCAGGTTTGGGTGGATCAATCAGAAACGGATTTTGCCAAAGCACGCAGTATCGCTATACGTGAAACCAAACACGCCCTAGAGGATGAAGGCTTTAGTCTTCCTGAGCCTATCTATCGTTTACGCTTCAATAATGAGTTAGAAAAAGCCTTGGAGCATCTACAAGGTAATAATCGCGCTGGCCAAGCTCATGGGGCTAATGCTGATATGACGGTTACGCCGACCACACCGGAATCTATAGCTATCAATAAAGCTGATGATAGCAGTGCTGATGACAAAGACAAAAAACAAGCCAAAGCCCGTGCTAAATACATCTTACAGGGACGTAACGCTGAAGAGGTGCTAAATGCTCGTCCTGATCAGAAGTTAATGGAAAAGGTCGAACAAGAAATTGCCGAAAATTCAGATGAAACCGATTTATTGAGTAATAATAGTCCGCAAGAGTAAATATTTAAAAATCTCACAACTAGGCATAAAAAATGCATGAAAACGTATAAGACAATGATTATTAAAATATATGAGACATTTTTATGCAAATGAAGCATCTGATTATATTCGCCCTAGCTGGTATTGTTATCTTAATTGGTTTCAACATGTTCAATAGTAATCGCCACGAGAGTCGGATAGCGGCGACGACTAGTAGCATCGCCACGTCAATACCGCCGGATACTGCTATCAGCTCTGAAGGCAATACCGTGAGCACCAACACCGATATTGCAAGCCAGCCTCTTGGTAAGCAGCCTAAAGCCATTCTCGATAAAGCCACTGCTAAAATAGAGCAAGCCGAACAGGTCAATCAAGATCGTGTAGAGCAGATGAGTGACGCGCAGTAGTTGACCATCCAGCAACAAATTAACGCGCATAAAAAAAGGCTAAAGATAAACTTTAGCCTTTTTTATTACGATTGGTTTTTACTCAACGTTAGCTTTTTTTGCTAGTGCCTTTATTGTTTCGGCTACTGTTTTTTCTAGCAGGGCTTTTCTTTGGTTGATCTTTTTTCGTTTGATTCATCTCGCTAGATTGCAGCTTCGCTTTAAGATCAAAGTCTATTTGTAGCAGATCCATATTGACGCCGGCCACTTTTACTTTGACCAAATCACCCAAGCCAAATAGCGTACCTTTATCTTTACCAATGAGTTGCTGTTGCTGCTCATCATAGACAAAGAAATCATCACCAACATTGGAGATATGTACTAAGCCATCGATATATAAGTCAGTTAAGGTGACGAATAGACCGAAGCTAGTAACCGTCGTTACCACACCGTCGAACTCTTCACCGACGTGATCTTTCATATAATGACATTTGAGCCAAGATTCTACGTAGCGTGATGCTTTCTCAGCGCGGCGCTCAGTATCTGACGTCTGCGTGCCAGCACCCTCTAAAGAGAAGTCCATCACTGGTTGCTTAGTGTTAGTGACTTTTGCTTTAATCGCGCGATGCAGCATGAGGTCAGGATAACGGCGAATCGGCGAGGTAAAGTGGCTATACTCGTCATAAGCTAAGCCAAAGTGACCAATATTGTCAGGCGAATAATTCGCTTGCATCATTGAGCGCAGTAGCATGCTGTGGATACTGATCGCATCGGGACGGTCTTTGGTGGCTTCGATAATCCGCTGATAATCTGCTTGCGTTGGGTTTTCTTCTGGGAAGCTTAAGCCAAAGTTTTTCGCGTATTCATGGACACGCATCGACTTTTCACCATCAGGTTTGTCATGGTTACGATACAACACTGGCAGCTCATTTTTTAACGCAAAATTAGCGGCACAGGTATTGGCGAGCAGCATACACTCTTCAATAAGCTTATGCGCGTCACCACGAGTACGCGGCAAGATGGCTGCAATACCCCCTTTTTCGTTAAACTTAATATAAGTCTCAACCGTTTCAAACTCCATTGCATGACGCTCTTCACGCTTTTGCAGCAGCAGCTCATACAATTGATGTAGAGTATCGACCGATTTTTTGACCCCTTTATTACCGGTTAATGACTTAGGAATACTCGGGTCTTGTGGATCCTCAAGATAGCTATTCACTTGATTATAAGTCAAGCGTGCCTGTGAATGAATCACCCCAGGATAGAAGTCATAGCCGGTGACCTTGCCTGCGCGAGATATCTTTATATCCGCAACCATACACAGACGATCAAGATCAGGGTTCAATGAACACAGACCGTTAGACAGTACTTCAGGCAGCATCGGAATCACACGATGCGGGAAATATACCGACGTACCGCGCTCGTAAGCATCTTGGTCAAGCGGCGAATTTGGCGTGACGTAATGGCTCACATCAGCAATTGCTACCAAGACACGGTAGTTACCACCCGAGCGTTTTTCAGCAAATACGGCATCATCAAAGTCACGCGCATCTTCACCATCAATGGTGATGAGCGGTAAATCACGCAAGTCCGTACGACCTTTTAAGTCTTTCTCAGTCGGCTCTTGATAATCATTGGCTTGTTTAAGCGCCGCTTCACTAAAATCAGACGGAATGTCATAGTTGAGCAGGGTGGTCTCGATGATTAATTCACGATCGTTATCATCAGACAGCACTTCAGTGATTTTACCCGTAGCAAACTCATGCTGATTTGGCCAGTCGATAATATCTACTTTCACTGGAGCGCCTTGCTTAGCTTCGAAAGCCTGCACATTCTCTTCAGTGACTGTAATCGGCTGATGGTTGTTAGGACTGCCAAGCTCGACACAGTAGCCGTCTTCGTCACGCGCCAATGTACCGATGAAATTATTCTGGCGACGCTCAACGACATCGACGATACGCCCTTCGGTACGACCGCGGTTGTCTGTTGAGGTACCAACTGCTTCGACGGTATCGCCATTAAAGACCCAGCGCATTTGTTTTTCATGCAAGAATAGGTCGGGCATATCACTTAGCAATACAAAGCCAAAGCCTTTTGGGTGGGCTGACACAGTACCAGTAACCACATCGTGCTGGGTCACCGTACGATAGCGATAAGGACGTCCATCACGATTTACTTGTCCATCACGTGCCATCGCTTTGAGGCGATTACCTAAAGCATCAAATTGGTCAGGATCATCAATATTAAAGGCTTTTGCCAATTGTTGATGGGTGACTTCGCCATGCTCATTAATCGTGCTGAGTATCAGCTCGCGACTAGGGATGGGATTGTCATATTTTTTTGCCTCACTTGAGGCGTTTGGATCGTTCCAACTCATAAATTACCGTATCTATTTTTAAAATTATTAATAAGGACTATCTTAACACGAACGACGTTGCAATATCTTGCGTCAATTGTCTTATATGTATTCGATAGCGGGTGGCTGTCACCGTCAATCAGCGACAGCACTCGAGGTATCTCAAATATCGATATCAACCGTATTCGATTGGTTTGTAATCTTTTTACTGTTTAATTCTTTAGATACTTCTAGCACTGTTGTTTGATTAGACTTGTCGAGATACTTCTGGGCTTTATCCACTTCAGTGGTCAAAGTATTGACCGTCTGCTTCATATTCTCTAGCGCTTCAATTTTATAATTACTAATCATATCCATCGTGTCATAGACATTATTAAAGGCATTTTGCAGTTTATCTAGCTCGATAGTGCTATTGGTCGCTTGCTCGTGAATTTCACCTGATTGACGTTTGAGCATCGCTGACGTTGACTCAATCAAGCTGCTAGTGGTTTTGTTTAAAGCAGTGATTTGGTCAAGGACCAGTTTTTGATTGGTCATTGCTTGTGCCACCACGACAGCCGTGCGCAGCGCCGATACCGTGGTTGTCGTTGCGCGATCCACACCCTTAATCAGCTCTAGGTTGTTTCTACGAATGGTATCAAGCGCCAGATAGCCTTGGACGTTAACGGCTAACTGGGTTAAAAAATCCGTATTCTTTTGGCGCACATAAAACAGCATTTCCTCTTTGATAACCCGAGCTTTTTCAGGGTCGGTCGCTTCTATAGCATATACTTTTTGCTCAAGTTGCTCGTCGATTTTTTTGCCCACATAGACGTATTGACGGATAGATTGCATCAACTCCCACATATTGACTTTTTCTTGCTCAATCATCGCATTGTCTTTGAGCAGCTCGTCTTTACCATTATAAAGACTGGTGACGACAGCATTGATATGCGACTGCGCTGACTCGTATTGGCGGAAGTAATCTTGTACCTTATTGCCAAAAGGTATGAGACCAAACAGCTTACGCGAACTGGTCAGCTCTTTTTTACTCGGGTCTAAATCTTCGACGATACCGCGCAGCTCAGTCAATGACTTGGCGATAGGGGAGTTGTCAAACAAGCTGTCATTCAGGCTTTTCGCAGGCAACTCTAACATACGGTTAGATATTTGCGCAGATTCACGAATTTCTTTGGTACCCAAATTATGAATAGATTGCACATTTTGCTGAAATTCAGCGCTGCGGACAGAGTTATTAAGCACGTGATCGACGAACGCATCGACCTTGGCATCAAGTTCTGGAATTTGGCTTTCATCCAACTTGACCATCTGATCGGCTTCACTTTTTTGTATTTCTTTGACCGGTTCAGGTGGCGTCAAAGAAATACTTGGCGTAGAGGCGTTTTCGGGTGGGGTCAATTCTTGCATGAAGTTTCCTATAATATCTGAGAGGGGCTGTGTCTTTTGCCAACGACGTTAATGGTCGTGGTACACAATGTTTTTATATGTTTAATAGTTTTTATTGGCATAGATTTCTTGTATAGAGATGATTGAATATAAAACTGTCCTTTAGACTACCTTGTAATCGAAAGACTGAGAAGACGGATTTTGTAAACCAAACTCAGTCTAATATAACTATGCGCTATTTGCACCGCTATTGTTTGCATGACTAAGCTGTTTTTTACATGATTGGATATAAAAAACCATCAATATCCCGCAGCATATTGATGGTTAAGATTATAACTATCTATCTCAACGAACTGTCTATATTAAATAGCAGTCAAATTGATTCACAGCCACCACTAACAGTCATCTAAAGAATAGATTACTTTTTCTTAGTTGGCCCAAGCAGCATACCCATTTGACGGCCTTCCATCTTGGGATACTGTTCGACGTTTGAGATATCAGCGGTATCTTCAATGATACGATCAAGTTGTTTGCGACCGATATCTTGGTGCGCCATTTCACGTCCACGGAAGCGGATGCTAATTTTAACTTTATCTTGATCTTCCAAGAAGCTGACGATTTTACGCAGTTTGACCTGATAATCGGCTTCTTCAGTGCTAGGACGTAGCTTCATCTCTTTGAGCTGAGTCTGCTTTTGGTTCTTTTTAGCTTCTTTTGCCTTTTGCTTTTGATCATAGAGGAAATGCTTATAATCCATGATTTTGCATACTGGCGGTTTGGCTTCAGGAACCAATTCGACCAAATCTAAATTGTCTTCGCGTGCCGCTTTCATCGCGGTGTCGATATCGACCACGCCCATTTGTTCGCCGTCTTCTTTAACCAGACGGACTTCTTTGGCACTGATATCTTCGTTGATGTTCAAACGGTTGGACTGTTTAATAGGTATTACTCCTCATCTGTTTTTGGGGTCTGTCGGCCTTTTTTACCAACAGCGGTCTGTACTAATGCTATAAATTCAGAAACACTCATCACGCCAAGGTTCTCACCTTCGCGAGTACGGACATTGACACTGCCCGTCTCGATTTCTTTGTCCCCTAATACTAGCATATAGGGAATACGTTCTAATGTTTTCTCTCGTATCTTAAATCCAATCTTTTCGTTACGCAAGTCGCTAATAGCACGCAAACCTGCATTTTTGAGCTCGCTGACCACGTTTTCGCAGGCATCGGCTTGTTTATCGGTAATATTCATCACAACGACTTGTTGCGGTGCGAGCCAAACTGGCATCCAACCAGCGTAGTTCTCAATTAAGATACCGATAAAGCGCTCAAATGAACCCAAGATGGCACGGTGCAACATAATAGGTACTTCGCGCTCATTTTGCTCGTTGACGAATTCCGCATCAAGACGTTCAGGCATATTTGGGTCAACCTGAATAGTACCGCACTGCCACACGCGCCCTAAACTGTCTTTTAGACTGAACTCAATTTTCGGACCATAAAACGCGCCTTCGCCGGGTAGATAATCCCAATCTAATCCTGAGCTATCAAGGGCATCAGCAAGCGCCTTTTCGGCAAAGTCCCAAGACTCATCGCTACCAACACGTTTTTCAGGACGGGTTGAGAGCTTCATAATAATCTTGTCAAAGCCAAAGTCTTCATAAACAGCAAGCGTCAGCTTAATAAAATCCGCCACTTCTTGTTGAATTTGCGCTTGGGTACAGAATATATGCGCATCATCTTGCGTAAAACCACGAACGCGCATCAAACCATGCAGTGAACCTGACGGCTCATTACGATGACACGAGCCAAATTCTGCCATACGGAGTGGCAAATCACGGTAAGACTTTAAACCTTGATTAAATACCTGTACGTGACACGGACAGTTCATCGGTTTTACCGCATAATCACGGTTTTCGCTTGAAGTGGTAAACATATTGGTTGCATAGTTACCCCAATGTCCTGAGCGTTCCCATAAACTGCGATCCACAATTTGCGGGGTTTTAATTTCTTCATAACCATTATCGTACTGTACTTTACGCATATATTGCTCAAGCACTTGATAAATTGTCCAACCATTGGCATGCCAAAACACCATACCCGGCGCTTGCTCTTGCATATGAAACAGGTTCAAAGCCTTACCAATCTTACGATGGTCACGCTTTTCCGCTTCTTCGATACGCTGGATATAGGCTTTTAAATCTTTTTTATCTGCCCACGCCGTCCCATAAATACGTTGTAGCTGTTCGTTCTTAGCATCACCGCGCCAATATGCGCCAGACATTTTAGTCAGCTTGAATACCTTTAAGAATCGCGTGTTCGGCACGTGGGGGCCACGGCACATATCGACATATTCTTGATGATGATAGAGGCCAAAAGCCTCTTCACCTGGCATATCATTAATGAGCTTGAGCTTATAATCTTCGCCGCGTTCTTCAAAGATCTTAATGACTTCATCGCGAGGTGTCATTTTTTTGATGACGTCATAATCTTGCTTAATCAACGCCATCATACGTTTTTCAATGGCTTCCATATGTTCAGGGGTGAACGGCGTCTCACTATAGATGTCATAATAAAAGCCATCTTCGATAACAGGACCAATCACCATCTTCACATCGGGATAAAGCTGTTTGACCGCGTGCCCTAATAAGTGAGCGGCCGAGTGACGAATGATATCGACACCATCAGCATCTTTTGGCGTAACGATTTCTACTTTAGCATCATGGGCGATAGGATCAGAGGCATCCACCAATTGACCATCTACACGTCCTGCAACCGTCGCTTTTGCTAGGCCAGCTCCAATGCTTTGCGCCACTTCCATGACGGTTGTATTGCCTTCGAAGTTCTTTACGCTACCATCGGGTAAAGTAATCGCTACCATAATCTATTCACCTTTTTGCGTCCGTTGGCAGTGATGATTGCAACAATCAATCATATAACCGTAAGACTGCGTCAATTATATCCAACCACTGTGATATGTTGTAAGAGATAGGCATTACTTAAAAGTGCAGACATATATAGCATCACGATTTATAGCCATCTAATAATCTATAATCGCATAACCATAATAGAGAGCGAGCTGCCTTTTATAATAAGGTTAAGCAGAACTACTCTTAAGTAATGTTATAAAAGCGGCCATTATAGCAAAAACCGTCTATAAACACTAGATAGCAAGGGGTTAGGTAAGCTTCTATATATAGGTGCTATTGGTGCAAATATCAAGAATGACAAATATGTATAGCTAAGCACACAGCGAAGAAGGTTGTTAATAAGCATGATGGCAGTAATAAGGCTTTGAACTACTTAATACATCTAGCTGTCTTATTATCTACAAGTTTTCGAGCTTCTTTATTAATCATACTTCTCTCTTGTTTCATCACACCCTATAAACGCGATTGTTTCTTATTTAAACAAATCATAATCAGTTACTGCTTGTCCTGCTGCCTAGGTAAGGAAAACGAATAATCTGGGTAAGATGAAAGGGTGTGCCGCGTGCAACAATTGGTAGGTTAGCAAAGTAAATAAAATAGTACTGTAAGACAGCTCAATATCACAACGTTGCTTACTGGTTAGCTATAAATAGTCTACTAAGGAATACAGTTAGGTTAATTTAGCTAAAATCAAAAACAGCCCTTGACCCTCTTTCAAATACGCGTATAATGCGTCCCAGTCGGAAGGGAAGCTACTTAAGAAAATGATTTATCATTAATTAAGGGAGCAATTAGTTTAAGAGTTCAGAGCGACTATTTAGATAGTTAATTAGAAGCCTTTAAACTAAATAAAATAACCACTTGACTTACCAAATAAAGCGTCTATAATACGCACCTCATTAAGGCAAAGCAGGAAAGCTTATATGTAAATTACATA
>NZ_JBEOOY010000033.1:0-18022 GCF_040309585.1 Psychrobacter sp. GW64-MNA-CIBAN-0177 | reverse complement strand
TTGCACGCCTGAGACCCTACGATCATGGCATAAAAAGCACATTGATAAAACCATTCCTGCAAAGATTCAAGCTCAAACCCCAATATTAACAATATCACCTAAGTAAAATGCCAAATTAAAAAAGGTTACCGAGGCTATATTTGGTATAGCATTGGCAACCTTTTTTTATGTTTTTAATATTTAAAAGTAAGTTTATACGTTCATTATAATCAGATTTTCAGTCCCTCGATAGCGAAGTCATCATCACCTAAGCAGTTATGTTCTGGCTAGTACATTGCAGTCGCTGAGAAACAGATCAAAAATACAAATATTTAGTGTAGGAGTAGGTTTTTAATCAACTGTCTGAGTAATCCGATGATGAATAGACCTTAGGTGCAGCCATAGTTTTCCAAGCCTAAATAGTACGTTTTACCGTACCTTGCCTTATATCAAATAAATATGCCTCAACATCACGAATAACAGAAATGCCTGAACCAGCTCATTCAGAACTAGTTATTGGCATACCTATTCCAAGTTTAATTCAAGTGGTAACCCACCCAAACCTAAGACACTAATCTAATAGAATTAAGCTGCGTGAAATAGTTTCTGCATTGGCGTAAAGCCGCCATTGCCCATGTTCGGGCGCTCGTTATTGTAGTGGTACAACCAGTGTTCTGCTTGTTCTCTGACTTGAGCTAAAGTAGTAAACAGCTCTTGGTTTAACCAATCATACCGCATCGTTCTATTATAGCGCTCTACATAAGCATTTTGCTGTGGATGACCAGGCTCAATATATCTGATAGCAATATCTTGCTCTAGTGCCCAGTCTTTGAGTGCATTACTAATGTACTCAGGACCGTTGTCACATCTCACTTGATCAGGCTTGCCTCGATATTCAATCAGCTGATTCAGACCGCGTATCACTCTTTGAGCAGGTAGTGAAAAGTCAATCTCAACGGTTAGCGCATCAGGCATAAAGTCCATGCTCCAGCTTTGATTGATACTATCAGGTACTGCTAGAGGTATGGGTTTGTCACGTTTAATACGGCGCTTGGGCTTGATTCTAAGGTTCAATTCAAGATCGCAGTAGATGCGATACACGACGCGTTTGTGGTTGTAGGGCAACCCCAGAAAGTTATACAGACTTAAAAAGCATAATCCAAAGCCCCAATTCTTATTCTTCTGCGTCAGATCTATTAATAAATCCGCTATTAGCTTGTTTTCATCAGAGGCAACTGACTTATGATAGTAGCAAGTGACGCTGATGTTAAAGATATGGCAAGCCCTGCGTATGCTAATAAAACGCTCTTCAAGGTAGTGACAAGCCATCTCACGGCGCCTTGATGGCGCTACCATTTTTTTGACATGACATTCTGTAATATGTCAGATTTAAGACATTCATCGGCATACATCTTCTTTAGTCGAGCGTTCTCAATTTCAAGCTCTTTAAGACGTGAGATTAAAGAGGCATCCATACCGCCGTATTTAGAACGCCAGTTATAAAGGGTGCTTTGTCCAATATTGTGGTCACGGCATAGCTCAGTGATAGGGACACCTTGCTCTGCTTGCTTTAAGATGTTGACGATTTGGTTGTCGCTAAAGCGGATCTTTTTCATAGGGTTCTTCTGCTGATAGTTTAGCAGTTAATCTCTATTTCTAAGCGTTCTTATTTATCGGGAGGATTGCCGGAGTATGCGCAGTACTGAAGGGATGGCCGAACGGATCGATCAAGGTTTGCAGCGACGCAAACGCTGGATATTGCCTGAACCTGTTTCGCACCTTGGCAGCTTACTGTAGCGAGTCGCACCGGCTCTGTACTTGCATCAGGTGCGTAAACGCTTTAAAGGCGAACTACGATAAATTAATTATTGGATTCGTCTCAGCTTTTATTCTAATATTGTGCCGTTTAAAAAATAATGTTGCTAGCAACGGTATTTTAAACGGTATTTTTTATCACCACCTAGAAATGTCATGACATATTACTCACTATATGAGTGTTTGGTTTTTAGCTTCCTAAGCTAGCCTTAAGGTTTGTTTGTTGTAATAGCAGTAGAGCAGATGATGTAACGTCTAGCCTACTAGCGGTATCTCGCCTAGGTTTGATGTCTAGCAATTATATCGTCAAAAAATAAACGAACTATTAAGGGAGTGATGACCATGGACCAAAACAGTACAACGAATCCGACACACGAGTCTGATATATTGTTATCAAACATTCCTAAAACCAGACAAGTACGAGTTTGGGATATTTTGGTCAGAGTGACTCACTGGGCCGTCGCGGCTGGTATCACTGCTAATTTGCTTTTTACCGAAGAAGGCAGTGAGCTGCATCAATATGTCGGTTATACCGTGGTAGGGTTAGTGGTTGTACGTTTGCTTTGGGGTTTAGTTGGCACTCGCTATGCACGCTTCAGTGACTTTTTTCCTACATCGTCTCGTATTAAACGTCACCTATCTGATTTAAGTGCTCGCCGTATGGATGAGCAGCATCTTGGTCATAACCCATTGGCTGCCATTATGATGCTATTGTTATGGGCCGTGATTATAGGGTTAGGCGTGAGTGGTTATTTGATGGAGGCAAGAATTTTCGGTAGTAAAGACATCCTTGAAGAAATTCATGAAATACTTGCCAATAGTTTATACTCACTTGTCCCGTTACACATTATCTCTGCGATTGTCATGAGTTATTGGGAACGGCAAAATCTGATTAAGTCGATGATAACCGGTAATAAAACGGTAACGACGCGTCGCCCAAGATAAAATAATCAACGAAACAGGACAGTCATGGCACGCATACTATTAATAGAAGACGATAGCAATATTGCTGAAGGTATTGTTGTCGGGCTAAAAAGCCATGGCATGATGGTCGATTGGTTTAGTGATGCTAGGCAAGGTGAAATGGCACTGCAAGAGGATATGTTTGATGCGGTGTTGCTCGATCTGACGTTGCCAAAAGGTGATGGTATGACTGTGCTACAAAATTGGCGCTATAAACAGCTAGACACACCGGTGTTGATTATTACGGCTCGTGACGCGATTGCCAATCGCGTGGCTGGACTCAATGCAGGCGCAGATGATTATCTAGTCAAGCCATTTGCACTAGATGAAGTGGTTGCCCGTCTGCAAGCATTGATACGGCGTAGTCAGGGACGGAGCCAACCTGAGATTCGTTATGGTGAAGTCGCTTATTGGCCTCACAATCACCAAGTCTCTTATCAAGGTCAAGTCATTGAGCTAACCATCAAAGAAGTGGCCATACTAGAGCAAATGCTAACTCATCCTAAACAGATTCATAGTCGAGCCAGCTTAGAGGACAAGCTCTATGGTTGGCAACAGGATATTGAGAGTAATGCTATTGAAGTGCATATCCATCATTTACGCAAAAAACTGGGCAATGATTTTATTTTAACCAAACGCGGCATCGGCTACTATCTCAATCCAGCACATAGCCATTAAAGTGTTTATGTTCAATTTGGCTTTTAATATATGAGCAACATGTGAGCTTATGAAAAGTATCCAGCAGCGGCTGTTAATCTCTTTACTCATTGGTCTACCCTTACTATGGCTTATCACATCGAGCTTTATTGCTTGGCGGTTATGGCATGAAATTAATGAGATGAATGACACGCAAATCACTCAAGTGGTTCGATATTTGATGGGCGTATCTGCTGATGACAGTGATTCACAAGATGGGGATCCAAAAACTGGAGAACAAGAAGACAGCGACCAAGAGGAAGGTAAAGGAGAGCATCATAGAGAAAAGAGCGAAAAGCCCGCTGCCAAAATATATAATTTAAAAAGTAAAGAGCTGTCAGGTGACCTGGGTGATGCTGAAGATGACTATATGGGCTTTGCCATTTGGGATAAAGAAGGACATCTATTAGTGGCTGATGAAAATGGTCAGTCATTTTCTTTTCTGCCAGACCAGCGTGGTTTTTTAGAAGAATATAACTCTGCTTATCAGCGCCTAAACCCTTTTAGCAAACGCTGGCGGTTATTTTATGCGCATGATGACTATAATGGTGACAATGGCTACGATGACACGCATGAAGGCCGAGTGATCGCTGTTGGTCAAAACCTTGATTCTCGCCGAGAAATGATTGTCGAAGCAATGTCTGTGCAAGTGTTGCCTATGTTGATTGGGCTATTTTCCTTCATGATTTTGGCTATCGGATTGATACGACACGGACTGATGCCGTTAAGCCAAATCAGTGCCGAGGTGGAACAGCGCAAGCTGCAAGATGATAGTCCTATCACAGCAGACGTACCAAAAGAGATTCAGCCTTTGGTGACCGCTTTAAACGTTTTGTTTATAAAAGTGGCAGATACCTTGGCACGTGAACAACGCTTTACCGCTGATGCTTCTCATGAGCTGCGTAGTCCACTGGCTGCGCTCAAACTACAAGCAGACTTGTTACAGCAGCAGCTATTACAACTGTCTGGCATAGAAAACGACAATCAGTTGTTTTATCACACACAAAAGATTAGCGATGGCATTGAGCGTGCGACCCATTTGGTCGATCAATTATTGGTTTTAGCCAAGATAGAGCCGCAACAGCAGTTGCCTCCTGAGCAATTAGAGCATCCAGACTGGCTGATGCTCACAGATTCTGTACTGAGTGATGTCAACCGCTTGGCTCGTGAAAAACACATTCAATTAAAACGCACCGTACACTGTGACAATCCTGCCGATATTTTGCCCATTCTTATCAATCCAGTATTATTTAAGCTATTAATCCGCAATTTACTAGACAATGCCATCCGCTATTGCCCAGAGGGCTGTCTGATTGAACTGCAGTTAGATGTTGATAATATTAAAGTGGTGGATAATGGCTTGGGTGCAGACCCAGAGCAGCTAGCGCGCCTGAGCGAACGCTTCTACCGTCCAGCAGGTCAAACCCAACTAGGTAGTGGGCTAGGACTGTCAATCGCCAATCGAATCGCCGAGCTGCACAACCTCACCTTAGCGTTTGCCAACCGCTCTCAACCAGAAACAGGCTTTGTGGTAACAGTTAAAAGTAAAAGCCCACTCTCAAAACCATTGTAAAAAAATAAATCATACTGTCTTAAGATTGAGTTAATATTCGGTGCGTATGCTACTCGTATTCCCTAATAACATTATATGGAGTACAACCTGTGAGCCTACCGCTCTTAAAACCACTATTATTAACTGTCGGTGCGACTTCCTTAGTATTCTTTGGTGGGGTTATTGCCTTAGCCGTGCAGTCTCCCGAACCTGCTAGTACTTTATCAGTAGCTGATCCCATCACTCAAAATGCTGACATCACACCTAACGCATCATCCTCATCGGTGCAGCAGTTACCTCTTGCTGCGCTTAGTCCTGCGCAAGCGACAGCACTGGCAAAACAAGACGCACCCAATGCGATATTGCAGGCCAATCCAGAGCTCATCAACTATAACGGTAAGGTCGCTTATGAAGTGCTATTAGATAATAGCGCCACTTATATTGACGCCAATTTAGGCACGGTTCTAAATCCGGTAGCGACCAATAATTATCGTGTTGAGAATTTTTATGAAGACTACGATGAAGATGATCGAGATGAGCATCATGATGACGACAGGGACGAAAATGAAAAAGTCGGCAAATACCGTGACGAGGATTACAAAAAGAGTGATCATCTAATCGCAACGAGCTACAAACACCATGAGGAGGAAGATGATTATGATGACTAATACACAATCAACGGCCCAAGCAACTCCAAAGAAACCTGCTAATAAGACGAGTAAAAAAGCTGATCCGTTCGCCTTTCTTAAAAGCAGTATCATGATTGCATCGGTTGCAGGCACGATGGGTGGATGGTTATTTTTGCTCAATCAAGAGACAGACAGCCCATCTGTGAGCGCCGTCACTGTAAATACTACAGATTCTGGGAGTGGTGAGCTAGCTGCTGCATCAATACCCATTGTTGACATCACACAGCTGAGGCAGGTCAATGAAGCTGCTCCTGTAGAGGCAATAACAGTCGTCGCCCGTACGCGTTCTTCTCAATAACCAGCAAATCAATAAATAAGCAAAGATGAGTAATTATTGAGCTTATACCCTATCGCAAAAAATGGAGTCTTCTGATGAGTAAGAACACGACAAAATTGGCGACTCTGAAACTGGCGGCGATGGGTTGCCACATTCAAATAACGTTAAACATTACCAAGATTGGCACACAGCACTCGCAGGAAATAATAGATCACCAAATTTCTTTGTTAAAAAGTGAAACTCAGCAGCGTTTAGCACGCTGGGAGCATATATTTAGTCGTTTCGATGAAACCAGTGAGCTCATGAGACTTAATAATCATACCGACCAATGGAGGGAGGTAAGTGCAGAGTTGTTTGAGGTCTTAGGTCGCGCCATATATTTTGTTGTAGAAACTCAAGGTCTCATAACCCCAACCTTACTCAAACCGCTCTGGGCTGCTGGTTATAGGCAGTCATTTGAAACCTTGCCAAAAATGTCTACGCCATCTATACCCGTAATTACCTCAAACTCTGGCTCAAATGCCGCCACATACTTACAAGCTCAACCCAATGCTAACAATCCTAATCAGCAAATAGACAGTATTCAGTGTCGCCGATTGGTTGATGGTCAGCATCAGATCTACCTGCCCGCTGGAATAGCACTTGATTTGAATGGTTATGTCAAAGGCTGGTGTGCCATGCAATTAGCTGAGCAGATTAGTCGAAGTCATGACTGGCAACTCCCTTGTTTGGTAGATATGGGCGGTGATATAGCAATCGGTGTCCCAAGAAGCCAAGCCCTAGATAAGGCAATAGACAGTCCAATTGTTTGGGGCGTGGCAATTGCTAAACCTTACTGTGCTAATGGCGAGCATATGCAAAACGACCAAGATGTCGCAATTCTTACTTTGAGATCTGGTGCTGTCGCCACTTCTGGGCAAGATTATCGGCGCTGGTGGCATAAAGGTCGCCCGCAGCATCATTTAATTCACCCTCATTATTCCCGTCCGGCTATCAGTGATGTCCTGACAGCAACGGTCATGGCTGCGGATACTGTAACAGCAGAGGTATACGCAAAATATTGTGTGCTCCTCGGCGTTACAGAAGCAATAACATGGCTGAACCAGCATCATATTGCGGCGCTCTTAATTGATACGAATAACAACGTGATATCGTCCATTGCTATTGAGCCAAATTTGAGTGAGCCCAACTTGGTTGCCGTCTAACGACTCACGCTCTATACGCCAGATACCAATATATTAAGTAGATGCATTCATAGGAGTATCGTCATGCATACAGACAATCTTACTCACAGCCAGGCTACTTCTAATACGTCGCTTCTTGTTCAGGTTATGTGGATTGTATTGATTTTGAGTATTGCCATCGGAGTCGGCAGCTACATGCTATTGATGTGGGGAGAGACGGTCTCACAACTACTGACCGCCACAGATAAGCATTTTTGGTATTTATCACGGGCAAGTGGTGTGATTGCTTATGCTTTATTTTGGCTGGCAGTGGTTTTTGGTTTATTACTGAGTACACGCTTAGGAAAGCATTTTAATGCGGCTAGGGTATTTGCCTTGCATCAGTATTTAAGTCTGATAGCGGTAGGCTTTGCCGCTTTTCATGCTGGTATTTTATTGGCGGATAACTATCTAAATCTGCATATATGGCAGATTTTAGTACCTTTTGGTTTCCAGACTGATCGGGTGGGCGTGGCATTGGGACAGATGGGGTTTTGGCTGTTATTTATCTGTGCATTCAGTTTCTATATTAAGAAGTATATTGGTCAATCAGTGTGGCGATGGCTACACTTTTTGACCTTTACAGCTTATATGCTTATTAGCATCCATGTGTTTATGGTGGGATCTGACAGTCGAGCATTACCGTTGCTGTTATTTTATGCAAGTAGTCAGACATTGGTTTTTGTATTGACTAGCTATAGATTATTGATGATGAAACAAGTCAAGTGACTATTTAATTGGCAATTCGATTGACCGTTCAAATGACTATGTATGGAGCGTTATAGTATCAAGCGGTATAAACTGCAGTGATATTATAAGCTACACTAGGATATACCAATCCGTGTCTATACCTTTTAAGGATTTTATGCATCATTATTCTATTCATGACGAAGCACATTTGAGCAATCGCAATCATTGGTTGAGGGCAGCAGTGCTGGGTGCGAATGATGGTTTGATTTCGACAGCCAGTTTATTGGTTGGGGTAGCGGCTGCCAGCCCAAGCAGTCAGACATTGCTGTTGACTGGCATGGCCGCGTTGACCGCAGGTGCGTTGTCGATGGCGGCTGGCGAGTATATTTCTGTCTCATCACAAGCGGATACCGAAAAGGCGGATCTCGATAAAGAGAGACATGAGCTGACGCATAATGCTGAGCGTGAGCTAATAGAGCTCACAAAAATTTATGAAGCGCGTGGACTTGAGCATGATTTGGCACATCAAGTGGCCGTAAGCTTGACTGAGCACAATGCCCTGGAGGCTCATGCTCGTGATGAGATAGGCTTAACGGATCTTAGTGAAGCGAAGCCTATTCATGCATCAGTTGCCTCTGGACTATCATTTATAGCGGGGGCGATACTACCGATCATTGGGATACTACTATTACCAGCGGAAACACTGGTTTGGTCACTGGCCTCTTTGACGATAGTAGGCTTAATGCTACTTGGGATCATCTCTGCTCGTTTGGGCGGTGCGCCTGTTGTTCCTGCTACTACTAGAGTAGTAGTTTGGGGGGTACTAGCTATGGTAGCAACCTCATTGATTGGCCGCTTATTTGGCGTGGCCATTTAACAACATACTCACTCCATGACAACCTAACTGGTTACTGTCCTTTTTTAGCGTATTGTTTGATGGTGGGTAGGTCTTTGACAATGGCATTGCCAACAATGTTGGGAAACAGTCGATTGAGCCATGCAAAAAAACGCTCGGGAAACCCCAAATGCTGATGCGCCTGCTTGGTTGATATAAAGTGAATCAACGCTTTTGCGACGGTCTTAGGCGAGTCCATTTTCACTTTCAATGCCTCATTCATGGCGACGACTGCATCTTTATTCATGGTGGTCTTGGTGGCTCTAGGCGCAAAATATCGAAACTTCACTGAGGTGTCGGCATACTCGCGGCCTAACGCTTCACTTGCGCCGCGTAAGGCAAACTTGCTAGCGCTATAAGCACTAAAACCTGGGTAGCCAATACTGCCAAAGGTTGAGCCAACACTGATTATTTGGCTCGGACTATGCTGTGCTATCAAGATAGGCAGTAGTCTTTTTATGAGCTGTAGTGGATACGCCACATTGACCAACATCATCTGTTCGATCGTATCATCACTTTGATCCGTGAGTAATGCAAAGTCATTGATACCTGCATTGAGTATGACAGTATCAATGACGTTTCCATGGCCTTGTGTCATTTCACCCAGCCCCTCTAACAGTAGCGATTGCGACGCCTGCGAGCTTAAGTCACATGTATGAGACAGAAGCGGGACATCAGGATAGTCTTTGGTCAACTCATCCACTAAATGCGTCAAGGTTTGATTGTTACGCCCGATCAAGATTACCGGTCGATTATTGGCACATAATTGCCGTGCGATCTCTTGTCCGATACCACCCGTGGCACCAATTAGTATGGTGTATTGCAGGGTAGACTGTATTAGGGCTGATTGACCATTAGGTAGTGTCATGATATCGCATCCTTGTTGAACAATTATTATTAAAGCATGGATTATTGAAGCACGGATTGTAGTGATATGCGCTGTTGCTAATCGTCTGAGTGATTAATGCCATGCTTAATTCCAAGACCCATCGCAATATACAGCTTACGCTCTGCTAAGGGCACGTCAATTTGTCGACGACCATGCATGATGCGTTTGTTGTCTAGTATCACCACATCACCATTTTGCCACGCAATTTCTTGAGTATGCACTTCACAGATTCGAGTCAGCTTGGCTATTAGCTCATCATCAACGCTTTGACTATTCGCTAGGGTGAACTTAGGTTTTTCATAGTTAAATGATGGCCCAAGTAATGTGTTTGCAAAGGCGAACTGCCCGCTTAAGTTGTCCTCTCGGATAGCAGGTACCTGTAACACGTACCGAACGCCGCCATCTGTCTGAGGCTCTACATGATGCGTTAACGTCTTGCTCGTCGTCGCAGCGATAAATTTATCTAAATCATCCAAGCTTATTTGATCAGCGGCATCTGTTCTGCCGGTCGCAGTAGCCACGTAATTTTGCCAAATTGCTTGAGGTAAATAGCGACTGATACGCATCGGCTGACTAAAAGTGGCTTTTAGCTCAGGTGATAGTGCTTGATACACAGCATATCCATCACATATCGTTGTTTGTGAGCCTTTTTTGGCGCTTAACTCACTAAAAAAGGCAATGACATCAGGTGGCATCGGCGTATTGCCATTTTCGATATGTAGTCCAATAGCATGCGCACCTGCGTCCACTTTTTGGGCTTCAGAAGTGATGTTTTGACGGGCAGGATCATAGGTTAAGGTCTGACACAGTTGACTCATCAACTGACTAAACGTGTCCACATCGTAGTGATGACCTCGAAGTAACATCCAACCATGGGTTTTTAAGGCCGTTAAAATATCAGAGGTCTTAGGTAATGATACGCTGGCAGACACTTGAGAGGTTAGTACCTCAGGAGTGTCAATTTCGATAACGTCACTTTTTATCAAATCATTTAGCATAAGAGTGGTTTGCATAATGCTGTCCTATAACGATAAGTGGTAAAAATATATGTAGGCTAACGGCTAGCTTTGATCTATTTAGGTTTGGTCTATTTATGTACTATCTAAACGGTCAACGGCATTTTTCCTACTATGTTTTATTAAAAGCTTAGTAATAGAGTCTGTTGTGCTGCTGGTGAGAGTGTCCGTTATAAGCCGAGTGCTGATTTATAAGTCTCAAGAATTTGTAGTCGTCGCAATTTACCGTTATCGGTTAATAATCCATTGTCAGTGCTGAAAGGTAGCTCGGCTAGATGCCACTGTTTGATACGAGCATAGTCAGGCAAGGTTTGGTTTACGATATTTAGTGCTTGTTTGATAGCAGATTGTAAATCACTGTTATCTGCTGATGTCGCGTTAGGGTTGGCGACTATCACCGCAGATAGATGAGGCTCACCATCTCCGAGTACCGCCACCTGATAGATAATAGGCTGCGTTGAGAGCTGCGCTTCTACCCATTCAGGCGAGATATTTCGGCCAAAACTACTAATAAGCACGTTTTTGCGTCGACCTGTGATGTATAAATAGCCGTCGTCATCTAGATGACCGATATCCCCTGTGGCAATGATGCCATGGTCTTCGTTGCTATTATCATGGTTTAGGTAGCCTTGCATCGCATTGCCCGTGACCATCACTTCGCCACTGGCTGCGATGCTGACCGATGCATGAGGCATAGGTTTGCCCACGCTGCCTGCGCGCTTTGCTTTAGGCGTATTTAGACTGACCACAGAGCCACATTCAGACAAGCCATAGCCCTCATAGACAGGCAAGTTTAAGGTGTTAGCATCTTGTAATAATTTGGGTGAAACTTTGCCGCCGCCTACTGCCATAAATCTTAAGGATGGCAAAGCAATACTAGGCGTACACTCGCCACTAGTGCTTGTGCAAATTTGGGATTTTTCATTAGCTGCCATTTGCTCGCAAATGGCTTTTAGCATTTGTGGTAATAAAATAACACTGGCGATATCATGGGTTCGTACGGTTTTTATCAGCCGCTCGGCATCAAAGGCTTGATTGGATAGCAAACCAAATTGATCAATTTGCCCTGTCACCAAAGTACGGCCCATGTATAGGCTCACGTAGACGCCTGCCACGTTTTCTAACAAAGTGGCAAAAGGCAACACGCTCAAATGACTAAATTTGCTTGTGGTCTCGGTAACTTCTGAAGTGTTAGCAGCGTCATTTTTCAAGGTGTCAGCTAGCGCACCCGATAACGACTCAACAATACGCATCAAAGTATCTTGACCCAAACATACGCCTTTTGGCATACCAGTACTGCCTGAGGTGTAAGTCACTTTGCAAAAATCGTTGGCAGTAGAGGAATTTTGAGAGGTAAGGCTAGGGTCAATGATAGTGTCAGTAAGTTGATAAAAGCTACCTTTGATATGAGTCGCCTGCTCAGACTTAATGGCTTTTGTCTCTGGTGTATCAGCGATCACCCAATGATCCATATTGTCTATGATTGGCATTGTTAAACTAGCTCCAACATATACCGTCTCTATCTGCGCATCTTGTAGTAAGTGCGCAATTTGTGATGCACTAAAGAATAAGGGGATTGGCACAACGACCGCGCCGACGGTACTCAATGCCAAATCGAGTATGATCCAATCTATATCATTATGGGTATATAAAGCGACACGCTTGCCTTGCCATATGTCTAATGTCTCATGGAGCACCGACAACGTGCGTTGAAGCTGGCCATAAGTCAGACTGATCGTTTTGTCATTGTCTATCGTCTGTATCGCCACTTGCATAGGTGACTGACGGGCATGCTCACATATCGCGGTATAAATGGGTTTCATGTTATTCTCACTGTCTTGTAGTGGTGCAGTGTTATTGGTTGATGGTAAGCTAATGAATGAGTATTAAACGGTTATCTTATTTAGCGTCAAACGAGTGGCATAATTCATCTCTAACGTTTCGTTATAGCGATAATGAGGGGCGCATACCCGCTTAGCATCTGCCACATTGATGGCGACCACCAAAGGGTTGTGCTGATAGTAATGGCCCCATGATGATACTTGCTCAGGGTCTTCTAGCGCTTCTGCAGTGGCCTTGGCAATAACATGGCTGCGAATGCCCATATGCGCCAATATATGTCGCACAGCATCGGTGCCAGTACACACTACCCAGTCTGCTTTGGTTTGGTATTCATGAGTCGTAGGATTCAGGGTAGGGGTAGATAAATAAAACACCAAAAATGCTATCATAAGCCGCGCGCTACCAGCACAACCTGATGCTAAATTGCCAATCTCAAAAATGCGCTGACGATTGACTAGCTCGCCTGCTACTCTACTGATCTCATTTTGTATTGGCGTGTTTAAATACTGCTCTAAAAATATCTTATCTTCACAGATAGGTTTTAGACCGATAGCAACGCTCGTGCCTTTAAACGCGGGCAAAGTATCATCGTCAGCGGATAACCAATCGCCATAGGATGGCATATCGGCAAAACCTGAAAACAAAATAGGCATAAAGTAGCTTAATCTAGCGTGATGGATGTACTCATATATTTGTTTGATGAATGCTTGGGCATCTTGATTTTGAGTATATGAAGTAGGCGATGTCGCTATTGGAATTTGAGTGCTGGCGCGTATATATAGGGATGAAGGTATTCCTTGCACCTCCAATATTGACATTGGCTTAACGGCTTCAATATAGAAGGTCGTATTTAGAACATTCTGCAAGGTATGAGTGCTATCAATAGATAATGACATCAGCTGTCTCCAAATGGCTAAAAGCTTTTAGCACGATTAACATCATGGAAGCATGATAAAGGAGCAACCTTAACTGAACCTTAAGGTTGTATCGTTTTTAACAATCAAACCCCGGTATTGACAAACCCCAATATTAAGCACATCAACTAAGTAAAATACCAATTAAAGAAAGGTTGCTAACACTATGCACAATATAGTGTTGGCAACCTTTTTTACTTCTATAAAAATCAGTCACATCGTATATGAATTTATGATATTGATATTCTTATAACCGCACTAATGAGGTGGTTAGCATCTGACAAATCTCAAGCCAGCCTATATCTAGCTTAAAAGTAGCGAATCTATATATCTGATCAGACAATAAGATACTACTCTCGCTGTTGCCAGTCATTTTGACCTACAGGCAACCGATCAAGTAAGTCACGTCTCGATCTCCAGTCAGATATGTGTGTATCTAATAATGCTTTAAATCTATCGTTGTGCTATCGTTCCTTAAAGTGTAATAACTCATGCACGATAATATACTCTAAACCGGGAAGGGCTTTTTAGCCAATTCAAGATTAAGTAATATTCGCCATTGCTCGATATTGCAGCTACCCCATTTAGTTTTCATCTTTTGTACTTGCTAGCCACAGACAGTCCCATTGAACCGCCCCGAGATTGTCGGAGACTCAACATTCTGAGAGAATACGACAATGAAAAGACAAACCTACACTCCTGAGATTAAAGAACGCGCCGTTCGCATGCTGATCGAAGCAGAAAACGACTATCCCTCTACATGGTCAGCCATTCAAGCCATTGCCCCTAAGATTGGCTGTACGCCTGAAACCCTACGATCATGGCATAAAAAACACATCGATCAAACTATTCCTGCCTCAGTGCAAGCGCAAAGCGACAAAGAACGCATCAAAGAGCTTGAACGCGAGAATAAAGAGCTCAAGCAAGCTAATGAAATCATCAGAAAGGCTGCCGCTTTTTTCGCCCAGGCGGAGCTCGACCGCTGACTAAAATCATGATTCAATTCATCGACGATCATAAGAATAATTATGGGGTCGAGCTGATCTGTAGAGTATTACCGATTGCCCCATCAACCTATCACCGTGCTAAAGACTTGGAGAGCTACCCTGAAAAACGCTCACTGCGCAGTCAACATGACGACTTTTACATCAGCGAGATTAAACGTATCTGGCAGGACAGCAAATGCCGTTACGGTGCGCGTAAAGTATGGCAGCAGATGAAAGCTGACGGGTTAAAGGTTGCTCGTTGTACCATAGAGCGTTTAATGAGACAGCATGGCCTACAAGGTGTCTGGCGCGGTAAGGGTAAAATAACAACTCACAGCCGTGATGATCAAAAGCGTGCTGATGACCTAGTTAATCGTAACTTTAGCGCTCATCGCCCTAACCAGCTCTGGGTGGCAGACTTTACTTATATCAAGACGATAAGCGGCTGGGTGTATACCGCTTTTATTATTGATGTGTTTGCTCGCGCTATTGTGGGCTGGAAAGTATCTAATCGTATGAACACAGATATGGTGATGGCGGCGTTAAATCAAGCAATAGCAGATAGAAACTATCCCAAAGATGTGATTCATCACAGTGATCGAGGGGTTCAGTATTTATCCATTCGCTATACTGATAAAATGGCTACATGCGGTGTTATAGCTTCTGTCGGTACGACAGGCGATTCATACGATAATGCATTAGCTGAAACGGTCAACGGGCTTTACAAGTCTGAGGTGATTCATTATTTAAAACAGAACTGGACTGGTGTGAACGATGTTGAACTAGCAACCCTTGAATGGGTGGATTGGTTTAATAGAACACGATTGCATAGCACGATTGGATATGTGTCACCCTTTGAGTTTGAAAAGCGGTATTATGATAATTTAACCCTGTCAGGCATCGCTGCCTGACTCAAGTAAATCACTCTCCGATAAAGTCGGGGCGGTTCACATCGATCTGACCAGACCAGACTATTTATTGATTAAAATCTCTCAAGTTAATGTCTACAGATTTGACAGCAGAGGTCAAGCTTGATGCCACTTCTTAAAAAGGTTGCCTTTTTCAAGATACTGATAGCACGTGTGATCAGGGCATACTAAAATCGTACTTTTTCAACCATTGCTCCAAGGTGTCGCGCTCTATGTTTTTACTGCCAGTTGCATAGATAGCGATAGCCTAGCGTATCGGTAAAAAAGCGTATGACACGGTTTTGAGTGAATATTTCTATATCGTCCACGTTACTCATAAGATACACCTGCTAAATTTAGCCCTTGCAGCATAATATTTAACATTTCAGTTTCATGCTGAGCAATTATTTTTTTATCCCACGCATCTGGTTTACCTTGTATGCAATCAATCATTTTCAGTAGCTTTAAGCTATCGATTTGCCCACTTTGCATATTTCCATTTTGTGAGAAATACTTTACCTTAACATCAGGCATATCATTACTCACACGTGAATTAAGGCTATGGCTAATCAAACATAAATTACCAAAAGAGTGCAACAGTGAATCTTTTGCGTCTTTATCTTCCAAAAATATACTGTCGTTTCGCTTATTTTGTGGATAAAAGTGTTCTACAGAGCTTCTAGCGGTAAAGGTAAACTTAGGATAGTTACCGTTTAACCAAAGCAGATAATCTAAATAATTAAATACAAAAATGTTGCGGATATTGCCATACCTGAGATACTGCTTAATTTGTATACGTAGATTATCAGTACTCAAGTTGTCATGGGTATGTTCAGTCAATAGCTTATTGAAGTCTGAGGTTTGATAAATGATTTTATGATAATCATCAGGTTCATCAGTCAAATAACGCTTTAACATAAAGGCGCGAGCTATCTCTTCTAAATGGTCAAGATACGCTACGCTATTAAGCCCCATTTCATCATGTTTATAATGCTTACAAGCATAATATAAAACGGCATTAAGCCAGTGCTTATAGTTCGTAGTAGGAGTTGAGACATGAAAAGCACTTTGCAACATCACTAGTTTGTCAGTGTCAGTCTCAAAGCTATTTTTGTAGTAGCTGTTTTTTTTATCTTCATTCTTGATTAGCTTATTAAGCGTCCATTGTCCTTTACTGTCTTGAGTGTTGCGCTTTATTATAAAGTGATCAAAGATAAATTTGCTTTTAAGTAATGAGTATATAAAGGTCTTTACTTGAGACAAAGGCGTTATCTGATTGTTAGTTTCTATACTTTGCTCAGTATTTGAAGTGTGAGCATTTTCTAAGTTGGATGGTTTTAAGATAAAGGTTTCAAACTGGGTTAGCAGCTGTTTGTCATCAAGTGCGATGTCTTTTTTATATGAGGACTGCACGTTAACCATGATTCTCAAAGCATGTAAAAGAAAGCTTGAGAAATTCACTAAGCTATAGTAAGTCTCACTATTACCGTCATCTTCTTCTTTATCCGCGGTATTGCTAGGGTTAGGTGGACTGGCAAAACCATTTTCAAGGATGTGGAAAAGAGAAGGAAGTGGCTTCAATTTATTGTTTTGAGCATCATTGTTACAGTCAGAATACTGTTCATTATCTGGCTGGGAATTGTTAGGATTATCAGAGTCTTTATATATCCTAAGCAGTTCATCAAAATCTTTAGGCCGCAAAAGAGTTAAATTCTCTGAAAACAACTTAAAGCGTAAAGTAGTATTGAAGCCATACTGTACGTATTTATTCATATTGGCACAGGCTTCCCAAACATCATGAATCAAAGCTTTAACTGGTTGTTTGTCCGCAAGCGCTATCTCACTTTCGTTTGCCTTTTCAATGACTGACAACAAACGTGCTTTAATAATTTCATGCTTCTCTAATTGCTCACCTCGGTTATTCATAACTTCGAAATAATGATTTAAATCCGTTTCGTCAGGCACAGGTACACGAGCAATCTGTACATATTGAAATAGATAATCACAAAACTCTTGAAGGGTTGTAGTGGGTTGTTGGTTATCATTATTAGGGGAAATAAATTTACTTTCCATTACTTCTCTAATAGACGTATAGCCGTTGATAATAGCGGGATTTAGCTTAGCTTCATGAAGGTGCTCATAGGTTTCTAGATTGTCATTCAGTAGTAACTCTAACGTCTGAGTAGATTTCGGACGGCTTTCAAACTCAATGTTTTGTTCTGTATACCATGACATATCATAGTCGCTATCTATAGTTGTAAAGTAATTCTTTAGATATATGATTAATAAGCTCAGAGTAGTAAAGCGTTGTTGACCGTCAATAACTTCAAACACTGTACGTTTTGAAGATAGTTGTGGTCTTTCAAATACTACCAGTGTACCTAGATAATAGTTCTTATGTTCCTTTGAACTTTTCGCATCAATTTGAGCGTCCATAATATCGACAATAAGCTGTTCAATCTCACTATTGCCCCAAGCATAATTACGCTGATACATCGGAATCAGATAGTGCTCGGTGCCGTTAAGCAGCCCCTTTGGTGTTAGTAGTATCACTTGCTCGGTTGCGCTCGGATTATAGTTTTTCATAATTTTATTTTTCTCTATTTATCAGTCAAACCCTAATATTAACAACCTCACCTGAGTAAAATATCAATTTAAACGAAGGCTACTAACGCTATATATAGCATA
>NZ_JBEOOY010000032.1:0-20432 GCF_040309585.1 Psychrobacter sp. GW64-MNA-CIBAN-0177 | reverse complement strand
AAACGCTTAGGGTTTAAAACGCCTATGCAGGCGTTCTATAATATTAATTAGCGTTGCACTTGGTGTGTTAATCTAAGTTGTCAAATAAATATCGGCTTAGACTGTTTTTTAATACGTTTAACTAACATGAGTTGCAAAAGCTGACGTTACTTTACAAACCAGTTATAGAGGATGAGTCGGTTTGCGACATATACTAGCTCCAGTAAACAATAGACCATACTGCTGAGCGATTACTAGCGTTATTTGGCTGTCTCAATCGATTTTGCCAGTATGGCCCTAAATGCCTACTACGTTTTGAACGTCTATAAATGATTAAAACGAGTTCAAACGGACGATAATGAATATTAATTAACTGAGGATTGAATAATGAAAAAATTAGCACTTGCTGCGTTGATGACTACTTTTGCCCTGTCAGGTTGTTCTACTATGGGTATGGATAATGAGCGTACGATGGTCGTTGAAGGCCAACCTATGAATGTTAAAGTTATTAACATTCCAAGTTTTGAAGTAGAGATTGCCCCACGTAAAGCGGTTTGTGACCTGACCACCGCTAATGGCACCAAAGTTGAATCAGAGTGCTTACAGTATCGTCAAACTTATCAGAAAAACTATACTACTTTGAATGGTAACATCCAAGGTTTCACTTATGAGCCAAACTATCGCTACATCTTAGATGTACGCCAAGAAGCGGTAACTGACGAAGCCTCTAACGTAGTTAAGCCTATCTGGATCTTAAATGAAGTGGTTTCAAAAACTGCTGAGTAATCAGATGACCTTATGAATTTTTGAACAAGTAAATAGTCTATGTTCAAATAATTTGTAAAATAAAAAAGCCTCTAATGATTTAGAGGCTTTTTTTATGAGCTGTTTTTAGGGCGTGTCCTCAATTCAATTGATCATATCTAAACGGGCTAAAAATGGCTAAATTTTGCCAAACATCGTTAAATAGCTGGTTAATATCCCGATATTATCTGCGCTATTTTCCTTGTTTGACTGCAATTTATCTCATTTTTATCACCATTTTTAAAATGAGGACACACCCTAATACTTTAATAACGAAGCCAACTCAATGATAATTTGACATAACATTGATTCAATAATGACAATAACAGTCGATAGCGGCTATTAGCATTGGCTATATTTTACGCTGACACCATGAGTCGCAGTGGGAATACGGTTATCAGCATACACCGCCAGACCACCACGAGCCGTTTCTTTATACTTATCTAACATATCAGCGCCGGTTACTTTCATCGTTTCAATCACCTTATCTAAAGAGACAAAGTGCTGACCATTACCCCGACAGGCAAGACGGGCAGCGTTGATCGCTTTTACCGCGCCCATGGCATTGCGTTCAATACAAGGAACCTGAACCAAGCCACCGATAGGATCGCAAGTGAGACCTAAGTTATGCTCGATACCAATCTCAGCGGCATTCAAGCATTTGGCAGGATCGCCGCCCATAATCTCAGCCAAGGCAGATGCCGCCATTGCACATGCTGAGCCGACTTCGCCTTGACAGCCAACCTCAGCGCCAGAGATAGAGGCGTTTTGCTTGATAAGGCTGCCAATAGCAGTAGCATTTAACAAAAACTTATAGACGCCGCTTTGGTCGTAGTTGGGCAAAAAGTCACGATAATAGTGCAGGACGGCTGGTATGATGCCAGCGGCACCGTTGGTAGGCGCGGTGACCACTTTGCCGCCATTGGCATTTTCTTCGTTGACGGCGAGCGCATATAAGTCAACCCAATCCATCGCTGCCAATTTATCGGTTTCTGCAATCGGTTGGTTCTTCTCCGCACATAACTGTGAATATAAGTCTTGTGCGCGGCGTCTGACATCTAGACCGCCTGGTAAAATACCGCCACTTTCACAGCCCTGTTTGACACAGTCTTGCATGACGTCCCAGATGCTATCTAAGTAGGCAAAGACTTCTGTCTGTTCACGATAATGACACTCGTTCGCCAGCACCAACTCACTGATGCTCAAGCCGTTTTGACGACACTGTTCTAATAGCTCTGCGGCGTTATTGAAAGGATAGGGCACGCTATCAATGGTAGGGCTGGCATGGTCTTCATCTGGATCAGTGGCGTCTTCTTCGTTAATGACGAAACCACCACCAACCGAATAATAGGTTTGCTGATAACGAGTACCATCGGCCAATACCGCCCGGAGTGTCAAGGCATTGGGGTGATAGGGCAGGACGGTATCATCGTACCAATAAATGTCACGCTCGGTATCAAAAACAATCGAATGAGTACCTGACACATTCAGCTTTTTTTCCGAAAATATCGGCGCTAAGTAGCTGCCGGTTAGCCGTGTATCGATGGTGCTAGGCGTATGTCCTAGCAGTCCCAATAAGATGGCGGTATCCGTTGCATGGCCTTTGCCCGTCGCTGCTAAGGAACCATACAACTCAATCTCAATACTGTCTATAGCCGTCAGTTCTGTTTGCTGCAGAAGTGATTCCAAAAACAAGTTGGCTGCCACCATCGGACCGACGGTATGTGAGCTTGAAGGGCCAATGCCAATTTTAAATAAATCAAAAACACTAATCATAATAAATCACCAAAATTTTATGTGCTTCAGCATGGCTTATCGATTGGCTTTAGCACTGGCATGAAAAATATAATAAACACCTCAAACCAAACACCGATAAGTGTTTAGTTTGGGGTGTTGTCTATGAATGTATGTCTACATGGGACAAATGAATAATAACTTTTATTTGTTACTAAACTCCGTTATGATGCTTGGAGCCAGCGTTTATGTAACATCCTGTAAGTTAGTTGTCGCTAAAATAGGTCATCGCTAAAATAAGTCAGTCAAAAATGACCGAGACGATGGTTCAAGTCGAACGTATCCGACTTTATATCTCTAGCATAACATGGCTATCGTACCAAATAATACTTTTGGTTTGCGACCTTGCAACATAAATGAATGAATTAGCTGATATATGACAAGTGCTATAGTGTAAAGCCTTGCTTCACTATTGTTTTTGGCTATAATCCGCTATTTATTGATATTTTTTCGCTCAGTTTTTTATTGATCCAGTTATTTAGCCTATTATTGGCTTCGCCCACATAGGACAAGCGTGCATGACATCTCCCACCGATCATTCCTCTCAATCAGACAACAGCGCTGATACATTATCTACTCGCAACGCCTTAGAGGCGGCTGGCATTCATTCAGCAGCAGCTACGAGCTACCCAAAGAACCCAGATTTTGAAAATGGTCGTTGGTTTCCAACATGGCGACCTTATGGTGGTGATTTGGATCGTGATCCGGTCGGTATCAATGAGTATCTACCACCGTCAAAAAGTATACTGCTGGGTGTGCAGCATACTTTTGCCATGTTTGGGGCGACGGTGCTTGCACCATTATTAATGGGCTTTGATCCTAATCTAGCGATTTTGATGTCCGGTATTTGTACCGTGATGTTCTTTATGATCACGGGTGGGCGCATGCCCAGTTACTTAGGCTCAAGCTTCGCCTTTATTGGTCCCGTCATTGCTGTCACTGCTTATGCAGGCGTAGGCTTTAATGACAATTTGAATGTCGCTTTGGGCGGTATTATGGCTTGCGGTATCATCTATGCACTGATTGGGCTGCTGGTCATGAAGACTGGGACAGGCTGGATTGAGCGTTTGATGCCACCTATCGTCACTGGTGGCATCGTCATGATTATTGGTTTGAACCTAGCACCAGTCACTATACAAGGGGTGTCTGCCAATCAGTTTGATGCTTGGATGGCCACCTTAACTGTATTGCTTATTAGTGGTGTGGCTGTTTTTACGCGCGGTATGTTACGTCGGCTGTTATTACTGGTGGGCTTAATATTGTCATACGTCGCCTATTTTGTGATGACCAATGTGATGGGCTTCGGTATTCCCATCGATTTTAGCGGCGTGTCTGCTGCTTCATGGTTTGGTCTACCAAGTATCCATTCACCACGTTTTGAGATGGGTGCTATTATCTTAATAGCGCCCGTGGCTTTTATTCTAGTGGCTGAAAACTTGGGACATTTCAAAGCGGTGGAAGGCATGACCAAGGCGCGCGTGACCCCTTATATGGGTCGGGCATTTTTCGCTGATGGCTTAGCGACTACTTTTTCAGCAGGTTTTGGCGGCACAGGCGTCACTACTTATGCAGAAAACATCGGCGTCATGGCGGTGACTAAGGTATATAGCACCACAATTTTTGTCATCGCTGGACTGGTGGCTATCTTGCTTGGGTTATCACCAAAATTTGGCGCAATTATTCAAACGATACCACCGGCATTATTGGGTGGAGCTTCTATCGTGGTATTCGGACTTATCACTGTCGCTGGGATCAAAATCTGGATAGACAACCATATCGACTTTAGCAAAAACAGCAACCTTATCATCGCTGCTGTCACTGTCATCATGGGTACAGGTAACTTTAGCTTGCATCTGGGCGGCTTTGACTTGGGTGGTATCGGCACGGCTACCTTGGCTGCGATTGTGCTTAATGCCTTATTTAATAGACAAAAAGTTTAATCGTCAAAAAGACTGATTTTTTTAATCATAAAATTAAAGAACTTAATATATTGATAAGCAAAAGCCACAATAATTATTGTGGCTTTTATTTGTGATGACACTGCTTTATAAACATTGTTATTTGCTGCGATCTTTATTTATAGTTACGCTTATAAAACCGTGCGAAAAATCGATAACGACGAAGTGCGCGCGGCTTGGGCTTCAATGAACCCAAGTAAATGGCAAACATCGTCAACAGCGCACCGCTCCATTGTAAGGTATTAATCGGTTTGTCCAGCCAGCTATAGTCAATCACTAAGGCGGCAATCGGCTCAGTTAGTAGCAGTAGCCCTGTCAGTGCCAAAGATAGCTTGGGAATAGAGTAGGCAATCAGACCCCAAGCTAAGCACTGCATGACGGTACCATAAATAAGCACCCAGCCAATCTCAGACCACGTATTGGGCAGGATATTGCCCATATCAAACACAAACATCGGAATAACCATCGCCAGCACACCGCCGATACTGATCAGCTGCATCAGCATAAATATGGGCGTGGGTTCGGTATCGTGCGTCTTACGAATGAAAGTCATTGAGGCAGCCAACATCGCCCCTGAGACAATGCCCGTCACAAACCCCCACGTAGCTGCTGTATTTTGCGCAAACTCTGGGCTGCCTATCATCGCCACGCCAAGCATCGCCAAAAACAAGCTGATGAGCTGCAAAATAGATTGTCGTTCATTAAAATATAAAAAGCCAATCGCTGCCAAAAAGAAAATCTGCAAACTATTAAGTAAGGTTGAAATACCAGGCCCCACGGCATAGATGCTCTCATGCCAAAGCGCCAAATCTAACCCTAAAAATGCGCCTGATAATAGACCATAAAAAATAGCGCGTCTCGAACGTGGCAATCGTTGCCCCATGACTCTAGCTAAAATAGCAAAGACCACTCCTGAGATGGCGAGTCGCCAAAACGACATGGCCCAACCGCCGATATCAACGTGCGCGACGATTAGACTGCCTAGACCGAATATAACGCAACCAATGACCAAGCCAATAGGTGCAGAGCGTGAAGCGGCAATAGCCATAGATTGTCCTTAGTTTGGTCACGTGCAAATGGGTAACGATCTGCTGAAAGTTTAGGGTATGCACGATATAATTCAGATACCGACATTGTCGATGTTTTACAGCTAAAATGAAATGGTTGAAACATAATTTATTCTTATGATGACTGTATGTAATAGTGCTTATATCATCGAGTCGCATCCTTACAGGAATAGCATTGGCGCAAAGCCCATGATTTGCTAATCTATCTTTTATCGCTCTTTTAAAACACTCAATATAGTTCCTACTACTTTTAGCCTAGGTTTATTTATGCATCGACAGACTCAATCAAAAGCGCTGCTTTCCCCGATATTTGGATCGCCGCTAAAAGTAACGCGCTACGGTGCTACCATTAGCCTGTTAATCAGTGCGTTATTTATGATGCCGACTGCACACGCCGCCAGCTGTAAAATTCCCAAAAGCTATTATAAAAATGTCTCTTGTACCGCGAGTAACGGTTATTTTCTAGCAACAAAGGACTTCGGTGCACCAGTAGCGTTGCTAAATAGTAAAGGCAAAAAAGTCGTTGATTTATCACGCTATCAAAAAGTCGATGCAGATAAGATAGCTGGTGGCTTGCTACCCGTGCTGCGCAATAGTCACGTCGGCTACCTTAATATGCAGGGCCGTGAAGTAATACCTGCGACCTACGATATGCTAAAGGAAAGTCAGGGTTGGGCGCGCCCAGTATCTGATGGACGTATCGTGGTCAAAAAAGATGGCAATTATGGGGTTATCGATACGGCGAATAAGACCGTCGTGTCGTTTTCTGCGTCAATCAGTGATATTGACGATTATCGTGGCGGTGTGACGCAAGTACGTAAAAATCAAGCGACCAGTTGGTTGGATAAAAATGGCAAAGCCACTAGCAATCCAAATGGTAGTAACAGTAATAATGAGCCTTTGTCCTCGAAGCAAACTGCTAATAATAGCTCTGCTACAGCGCCAGCGCAATCTAGGCAAGCAGTGCCCAATCGTTTTACGACGTTACAACCACGTCAGCAAGATGGTCGATGGGGTTTCGTCGATGAAAACAATGTGACGATGATTACTTATTCATTTGATGATGCTCGCCCTTTTTCAGAAGGCTTGGCTGGCGTGCGTATCGATGATAATTGGGGTTTTGTCAATCTGGGCGGTGAGCTGGTGATTCCTTTTCGCTTTGCTAATAGCGGTGTATCGAGTGGTGACAGTTACCAAGGCAGACCCGCCTTTACCTTTACCAGTGGCAAAGCGTGGATTGGTAACCTAAAAAATGGCAATAAGATGTGTATTGATAAAGAAGGGACGGGTGTCGGTTGCGATTAGGGCGTGTTTAAATTAGGGCGTGTTTAAATGAAAAGATCGACGTAAAATAGCCAGCATAAAAAAGAGCGTAAAACCTACGAATCAATAGTAGGGTTTACGCTCTTTTTTATGGGCAAAAAATAAAACTACTGGTCTAATAGGTGCTTGCTGATTAAATCGACCATATAAGGTTGGTAGTACTCTGGAATATCGTGTGCCATGCCTTCGATTAAATGAAACTTGGCATTCGGAATAGTCTTAGCGACTACGCGTCCTTGCGAAGGAGGCAACAGCCCATCTGCACTACCATGCAGCACAATCGTCGGTGCTTTGACTTGCTTACTAAACCGGCTAATAGAGCCTGATGCTAAGATAGCATTGAGCTGCTGTACAGTGCCAAGCGGATGAAAGTTGCGCTGATAACGTAACTTAGCAATTTCACGCACCATGCGCACGTTGACATGTCCTGGGGTGCCGACTGTCTTCATAAACCAGACACTATGGCGCACGATATCGCGCTCAGAATGACTCTCAGGACGATTGATAAGCGTATACAACTGCTTAGGCTTCGGCGGCTTTAAGAATGCCCGATTGGTGGTGGTAAACATCAAGGCCATGCGTTGTACTAGGCTTGGATAGCGTGCCGCCACAATTTGGGCAATCATACCGCCCATAGAAGCACCAAGTAGGTGGGTCTTACCCAGCTGCAATGCTTTAATCAAACGCGCTGTATCTTCGGCCATATCGGTTAAATTATAAGCAACCTGCGTACTTTTATTAGACAATCCGGTTTGCAAACGCATCATCATTTTTAGTTGGCTGATACGCGGTAGACCATCGATCTGCACCTTAGAAGACAAGCCAATATCCCGATTGTCAAAGCGAATCACAAAGAATCCGGCATCAATAAGGCGCTTGATAAAATTGTTCGGCCAAAATATCATTTGCGAGCCAAGACCCATAATCATCAACAGTGGTGGATGATTGGGATTGCCGCCTGCCTCAACACACAACTCGATGCCATCACCTATATCTATCATCGCTTGATGGAGGTGTTCGCTCAGGTTTGATTCGCGCCATTGGTGTTTGCCAAATCGTTGCCAGTCAGGAGTAGGGTATAGCCCATCCTCTCCAGCGCTCTTAGGCAATGGCGCGTTATTGATATCATTGGATTTTGTCATGAAGTGTCCTAATTAGAGAGTCGTCTACTAAATCTCAAGCATCTCAAAATCAAGCTTGCCAACACCGCACTCGGGGCAAATCCAGTCTTCAGGGATGTCTTCCCACTTAGTGCCAGGCGCAATCCCTTCTTCAGGACAGCCAAGCGCTTCATCGTATATCCAGCCACAGACGATACATTCATAACGTTTCATAAATAGTCCTATCGATCATTACCAGTGTTACAGGGTGTCTTTAGCGCGTCTACTGAGCATTGACGCTCATATTTGGACGGTAAAAACGCCCGTAGTTTAGCATATAACCGGTGTTTTAATAGTTAAGTTTACACTTGTATATTGAGATAACCGCGCTTTTATCAAGTCTGATATGAGCATTTCGTTGATTTAAACGAGTCTATCATTGCTCGTTTGACCGCTATATTACACCAAATTATGTTATAGTAATCGCTACTAATTTCACGGTGATGTCTGTCATTTATCACCGTCACTTATTACCATCTAAGCCATATGAAATAAGGGTTATTATGAGCGTCAACGCCGCCGCTACATCTACTAATACTGAAACTGAGCCGTCTCATACGCTCAATACCGACCATCTGTTTTGGCAGGTTATTCGCACAGTACCAAACTTCCCGAAAGTCGGCATTGATTTTTATGATATTACCCCGTTACTGCGCAGTCACATTAATGCGGTGATTGATGCGCTGCTTGCGGTATTGCCAGATGGGCTGATGGATGAAGTGGACTGTTTGGGTGCAGTAGAGGCACGTGGCTTTGTGTTTGCCAGCTTGCTGGCAGGTCGCTTGGGTAAAGGGATGATTTTGTTGCGTAAGCCCGGTAAGTTGCCGCCGCCTGTTGCCAACAAGGCCTATGCGCTAGAATACGGTAAAGACACGCTTGAAATGCAAAATAACCTGCCTCCTGAGCGAGTACTGTTGGTCGATGATATTTTGGCAACGGGCGGTACGTTGACCACCGCTTATGAGCTGTGCCAATCAGCGGATCATACTGTGGTCGGTGCTTTAGTACTGCTAGACTTGGTTGACTTGCATGGTGAGTTCCCCGTGCCTGTTTATACGGTGCTAAAAGCTTAACGTCAATTTTTAAATTGACCATAAAGAAAAAGCGCGCTGATATAAGGTCAGCGCGCTTTTTTGCTATCGATACTTTTTATTTGTCTTGTTGATAACGTTCGCAAGTTTGCTCTACTATTTTGCGCCCGATCGTTTTTGGCGTTGTAACTTTAAAATCCTTGGTGGTCAATATGGGTTTGTCTGATTGCCAAGATTTTATGACTTTATTATCAGCGCCATAATTCACGTAGGCTCGTCGATAGTAACTGGCATCTTTACAAGATATCAATAATTGCTGATCGCTATGGTCTATAGCGCTTTCTTTTTTGCTCTTTTTATCTTTTTTATCCGTCTGTTGTAGCTGCGGCGGATAGGTTCTACGAATGGATGCCAAAATGTTTTCGACATGATGCTCATCTATGATATTGATATCAGAGCTTTCAATAGAGTCGGAATCTAGGCTGAAAGTCGAACCAGAATCAGTCTCAGATATCTCTATCCAGTTTACTGCATGTGCACTAATCGCTAGCGCACTACCTGCTAATACCACTGATAGCCGTCTCATAATCAAGCCTTACTTCTTGTTATTTGAAGTAGGTTATAATAGCTAACTTACTATTAGCAGGCAAATCTCTTTTATTTGCCGGTGTTTAACTGCGCGTTATCGTAACGACTAACTGCGCATCGCAGCCAATGCCTGAGCAAGCTCATCACGCGCACCGATAAAGCCATCGATACCCTTGGGTAGCAAGTCTTGGGTAACGGTATCCTTTTGATAGGCTTGACTGAACTCTTCCTGCGTCAAACTTACTCGAGTCATATCATCTAACGCCATCGACATGCTTGGTGAAAGCTGACGAGGAACTTCTATATCCATCGCTGCCAACTCATCAATAAGATCGGGAGCAATGGTCAACAGATCACAGCCTGCCAATGCCAATATTTGCTCAGTAGAGCGAAAGCTTGCGCCCATTACTTGCGTGTTGTAGCCATGTTGCTTGAAATATTGGTAAATAAGCTTGACCGATTGCACACCCATATCATCAGAGACAGGCACGTTCTGACGGTTTTGTTGGCGTTTTTGCCAATCTAAAATACGACCAACAAAGGGTGATATGAGGGTCACGCCAGCGTCAGCACAGGCAATCGCTTGATGCTGTCCGAATAATAACGTCAGATTGCAGTGAATACCCTGTGTTTCTAGATAACGCGCGGCCTCAATGCCCTGCCACGTCGCCGCCATCTTGATGAGGACACGCTCTGAGTCGACCCCTGCTTGCTGATAGGCCTCCATAAATGCTAAGGCTTTATCGATCGTCGCTTGGGTGTCATAAGACAAACGCGCATCGACCTCAGTTGAGACACGCCCTTCGATTAGCTCTAAAATATTACAGCCAATCTTGATAGTGAGCGCATCAATGACGTCGTCTACGTTACCTTGATAGCGACTCATCGTCTCTGAGAGCATAGACTGGTTATCAGGATGAATAAGGGCTTTGGTAATGAGGCTGGGGTTGGTGGTCGCATCGACAGGTTTTAAGCGAGCAATAGCGCTAAGGTCGCCAGTATCAGCGACAATGGTGGTCATGGTGCGAAGCTGTTGTAATGCGCTCATCAGGTATCCTTGTATGAATTAATTAACAGGGTGGTGTTTTAAAATTATTAAGTTTTAAACAGTATCTAGGTTTTAAAAAGGGTGTACGTGTTAAAAGATTGGTTATGTTCTAAAGATTAAATGTATTTAAAAGGTGTTTATGCTTTTGTTCGTGGTGCTAGTTACCATTAGTTTTGAACTGTAACATAGTTTTGAGCCACTGTTCTGCCATATAGTCATTCCACTATAAAAGTATTACTGCGTTAACCCCGTTTGAAGTATTAAATATACCTCTACACTCGGTTGCCTTGTACTACTTTTAAATTTAATCAATTATAGTTCCCCGTACATGGCTGCCAAATTGGATAACTGTGCTAATATTTATGACGGTTCGATGCTTTACACGCATTTACGAATGGGCACTGCGCGTAGTTTTTGTTATAGTAGAGCCGGCCAGCACATCTTCTGTTGTATTAACAGAGTAATCCATGAGCCGTATCGGCGAGCAGCGTTAGAATAAAGCGGGCAAAGCAGCCTATGTTGATAAACTGGTTTAGCAAACAGGGACTATCAATATGGTTGGACTCAGTTATCAATAAATATAATTATATGCAAACATAAAAACAGTGATTATTAACAGTTATAAAACTCAGTAATAATATTAGAAAAAGGATGGGCGGTAATGAGTGAGCAGTCACCAGAGCAAAAAATGGACAACCTAAATAAAAGCAGCGCAAGCGATAACTCAAGCGAAAAAGAGTTTTTAGATCAGCTGCGCCACAGTATTGATAGCGTAGACTGCGACATTCAAACGCTGATCAACAACCGTGCCAAACTGGCTCAGCAAGTGGCGACGGTCAAAAAAGAGCACATAGCAAAAAGTCCTGCGGCTGAAAAAAGCAATCCTATTTTTTATCGCCCAGAACGTGAAGCTCAAGTACTAAAAGCCGTGATGGCACGTAATACTGGTCCAATCGCTGATGAAAAAATGGCCCGTTTGTTTCGTGAAATTATGTCGGTGTGCTTAGATCTAGAAGCGCCGCAACGTATTGCCTTTTTGGGTCCAGTTGGCACCTTTACTCATGCCGCCGCCCTCAAGCATTTTGGTAAAGCGGCTGATACCGTACCAATGACGACCATCACTGATGTATTCCGTGAAGTCGAAGCGGGGACGGCAATGTATGGCGTTGTGCCGGTTGAAAACTCATCAGAGGGTGTGGTCAATCATACTTTGGATGGCTTTTTGTCTTCTACCTTAAAGATAATTGGGGAAGTTGAGCTGCCCATTCATCAAAACTTCTTGGTCGCTGAGCACACCAAGCTTGACGGTCTCAGCCGTATTTATTCGCATCAGCAGTCACTAGCCCAGTGCCGTCATTGGCTCGATGTCAATTATCCCAATGTGGAGCGTGTCGCTGTATCGAGCAATGGTGAAGCCGCACGTCGACTCAAAAATGAATGGCATTCAGCAGCAATTGCAGGGGATGTCGCAGCCGCAGAGTATGACTTGCATAAGCTTTACTCAAATATTGAAGACAATCCAAGCAACACCACACGCTTCCTTATCATCGGTCACGAAGCGATTGCGCCATCAGGACAGGATAAAACCTCTATCGTCGTCTCAGCTCATGACAAAGCGGGCGCGCTTATCGAAATCTTAAAGCCCTTGTCTTATCATGGCGTGTCGATGACCAGTATTGAGACGCGTCCTGAACGTCCTAATAAATGGGCCTATGTCTTCTTTATTGATATGGACGGTCATATCAACGATCCAAATGTCAGTGCGGCCATCAATGATATTCGCCCGTTAGTGAAGGATTTACGTGTGTTGGGTTCATACCCAAAAGCCGTGCTATAGTCAATTCACTATAAAAGTGTGACAGCGTTAACCTTGCTTGAAGTATTAAATATAGCTGTACGCTTGGTTGCCTTGTACCACTTTTGCATTGAACCGACTATAACTATCTGTCCTTGTTGCTCTTTTAAATCGAATCAACTACTTTAAATTGAAGCAATTCTACAGCGCTGGTTTGTGCTCGAAAGACTCGTTAAATTACTCATTAGTATCAATAAATCGTAGATGCGTCATCACTTCTAAGGATAAACCATGCAGACACCTCAATCGACTGAGTCAAATTTATCACCGCTCATACCTGCCTATGACAGTATCTTAGAGCTTGCTCCGTATCAAACAGGCAAGCCGGTGGAAGAGTTGACGCGCGAATATGGCGTCTCAGATGTGGTGAAGCTTGCTAGCAATGAGAATCCAATGGGCTGCTCACCGCAAGTGACGTTGGCAGTGACAGAGCAGCTTAGTCAGCTGGCGCGTTATCCTGATGGTAATGGTTACTACCTAAAGCAAGCATTGGCTGATTTTAATGATGTGAATATCGATCAGATCACCTTGGGCAATGGCTCTAACGATTTGCTCGATATCTTGGCGCGTAGTTTTGTGGGTACGGATGACGCGATCGTCTATAGCCAGTATGCCTTTGTGGTTTATTCGATGCTAGCAAAAATGCAAGGCGCGACGGGCGTAGAAGTGCCCGCGCAGCGTTTTGGTCATGATCTCAACGCCATGAGCCAAGCGGTTCAGGACAATCCTAATACCAAAATTGTCTTTATTGCCAATCCTAACAACCCAACCGGAACACAGCTTGAGCATAAAGCGCTGCGTCAGTTCGTCGCAGGTGTGCCAAGCTCAGTATTGGTGGTATTGGATGAAGCCTATATTGAGTACAGTCCTGAGAGTAATAACAGAGCGCTAATCGAGGATTTTGATAATGTGGTCATCGTTCGCACCTTCTCCAAAGCGTATGGATTAGCAGGTCTGCGAGTTGGCTATGCACTAAGCTCGGTAGCAGTTGCGGATTTATTAAACCGTATCCGTCAGCCATTTAATGTCAGTCGTGTTGGACTGGCGGCCGCCGCAGCAGCACTTGGTGATCAAGATTTCATTGAAAAAGTACGCTTGACCAACGAAGAGCAAATGCGCTGGTTAGAAAAGCAGTTTGATGCTTTAGGGTTGGGTTTTGTTAAGTCTCATGCCAATTTTATCATGGTAGAAATGGACGATGAAAATGCGCTATCGATCAATCAAGCATTACTTGAGCAAGGGGTCATCGTGCGGCCATTGGTAGGCTATGGCTTGCCTACTTGGTTGCGTATCACGGTAGGCGTTGCAGAAGACAATATGCGCCTGATTGATACACTACGCTCTATACTGACTGATGATTAGACAATTAAACTTTATAAAATGAATGTCAGTTTATATCATCTAACAAGACGTTCGTTTGTTCAAAGAGAAAAGCCGTGAGTTGCCAGCAAAACATTCAAAACGATCAAAATAATAATAGGCAGTCCGCTATCAATACCCAGCCGCCGTTATTTAAGCAGGTTTGTGTCATCGGTCTCGGACTTATCGGTGCCAGCCTTGCCCAAGCCATCAAAGACCATGGTTTAAGCGCGCGCTTGGTGGCGGTAGATCGACATGCGCCAAGCATCGACGAAGCCATTCAGCATGGTTTGCTAGATGCGGGTAGTGCTATCTTAAGTGACGTGGTATCAGGCAGTGACTTAATTGTCATCGCCGTACCAGTACAAGCGGTGAAAGCCGTGTTTGTCGATATCAAATCCGCTATGGATAATGGTCAGCTTGTGTCCGATTGCATCATTACCGATGTCTGTAGTACCAAGGTCAATATCATTGAAGCTGCCAAAGAAGTATTTGGGGCTTTGCCGACAGGATTGGTACCTGCGCATCCGATTGCTGGTGCCGAAGATTCAGGGTATCATGCGCGGCGTGCCACATTATTTGTCAATCATAGCGTGATTATATGTGAGCTGCCAACGACGGATTCTGCCGCTATTGCTAGATTGCGGCAGTTATGGGAAGCAGTGGGCGCTTCAGTGATGGCGATGTCCGCTGACCACCATGATTCTATCTTGGCGCATACCAGTCATTTGCCGCATTTGCTGGCGTTTAATCTGGTCGAGCAGCTGGCAAGCCATGATGACAATTTAGATATGTTTCGTTATGCCGCGGGCGGTTTTCGCGACTTTAGCCGCATTGCCGCCAGCGACCCTAAAATGTGGCACGATATATTTTTTGCCAATCAAAGCGCCATCGTAAGCGCTCTTGACGAGTATGGCGTTTATTTACAGACCATGCGTCAGCTTATTATTGATAAAGATTCAACCGCCCTGATGGGACTTTTGGGCCGCGCGCAAGCCGCACGGCGACATTTTGGCCATATGTTAGCCAGCACTCCTTATACGGATACTTCTGCCATGTCAGCTTCTTATAATATTACTCCCAGCAATACCGTCTCTGGCACCATTAACATTCCTGGTGACAAGTCTATCTCGCATCGCAGTATCATGCTCGGTAGCCTTGCGACAGGGGTGACCAATGTCACAGGATTTTTGGAAGGGGAAGATGCGCTTGCCACCTTGCAAGCTTTTCGTGATATGGGCGTGACCATTGAAGGGCCTGATAACGGTAAATTGATCATTCATGGCGTTGGGATGAATGGTCTAAAGCCAAGCAAAACGCCATTATATATGGGCAATTCGGGTACTAGTATGCGGCTGCTGGCAGGTATCTTGGCGGCACAAGCATTTGATAGTGTGTTAATCGGTGATACGAGTTTAAACAAGCGCCCTATGGAGCGTGTCGCAGCGCCATTGCGCGCCATGGGTGCCGTGATTCAAAGTACGGGTCATAGTGGTACTGCGCCGCTCAGCATCACTGGTCGTGATACAGTTGGCAAGCCATTACAAGGCACTGAGTATGACATGCCAGTTGCTTCAGCTCAGGTAAAGTCTTGCTTGCTACTAGCAGGTATATGGGCCAAGGGTACGACAACGGTCACACAGCCTGAGATCAGCCGTGACCATACTGAGCGTATGCTATCGGCCTTTGGTTATCCGGTAACCGTAGAAGGCAATCGCATCAGTGTCACTGGCGGCGGCACACTAACAGGTGGCGATATCGCAGTTCCTGCTGATATCTCATCTGCAGCGTTTTTTATGGTGGCAGCGGCCATCAGTCAAAACAGTGAGCTGACCTTGACCCAAGTAGGTATCAACCCTACGCGTACTGGCGTCATTGATATTCTTAAATTAATGAATGCAGATATTAGCCTAAGCAATGAGACACATGTGGGCGGCGAGCCAGTTGCTGATATTACGATTCGCAGCTCAAAACTAAAAGGTATTGAGATTCCAGAATACTTAGTGCCTTTAGCGATTGATGAGTTTCCAGTCTTATTCATTGCTGCTAGCTGTGCCCAAGGTCGTACAGTATTAACGGGTGCAAAAGAGTTGCGCGTTAAAGAATCAGATCGCATTGCCGTGATGGCAGACGGTCTACAAACGCTTGGTATCGATTGCACCGTGACTGAAGATGGTCTAATTATTGAAGGTAAAGGTATTGAAGGCAAGGGCAGTAATGTTGATGTTAATGAGGTTAATAACAGCCAGCCAGTCTTCGGTGGCGGTCAAATTACCTCACATCATGATCATCGTATTGCCATGAGCTTTGCGGTTGCCAGCTTACGCGCATCCAAGCAGATTACCATTGAAGGCGTTGAGACCGTCAATACCAGTTTTCCAGGGTTTGCTGAACTTGCCAATCAAATCGGTATGTCTATTCAAGTGAATAATGGTGTAGCCTAATGCTAAAAACCCTAATAGTTTGATAAGCAGTATTATTGGCTTTTGAGATGTTGACTTCTGGATTTAATGAAGCCAGCAAGGCTGCTTTTTAGCCTTTCTTGACCTTGATATAAAAGTTATTTTCAACGTGGTTATCGTCAGCAATGTGTTGATACTTTAATAGTATTAACGCATTGCTTTTTACTTTCTACCCTATATGTAGTGACCCTGCGCTCTTACCGCTAAGTTTTCATTATTGATAAACATTAGGTGAGGTCGCGCTTTGCTCTAATTTAAGTTGTCCTGCCTTATGACTACTCAAAATGTCGTCAAAAAACCAGTCGTTCCAATCAAAACTACGAGAAGTGGTATCGTCACTGCGCTGATCGCTTTTTGTATATGGGGTGCATTTCCTTTATATTTTAAACAATTGGCCGCTTATAACGCGACAGAAATCATCGGTCATCGCATTGTTTGGACGTTTGCTTGTTTGCTCATCGTTGTGGTCGTGACCAAACGTTGGCAGTGGATAAATACCTTAAAACAAAATCCAAAATGGATAGCCTTGACCTTTTTGTCAGGTATTATTATCGCCACCAATTGGCTCACCTATGTATGGGCGGTCAATCACGATCAGATACTTGAGGCGAGCTTGGGGTATTTTATTGGCCCGCTCGTTGGCGTGGCGTTATCGATGATTTTATTCAAAGAGCGCCTGCGACCTTTACAATGGGTCGCGATTGGTTTTGCGCTATTGTCTGTGGTCATTCAAGTCGTGATGCTCGGTAGTCTGCCATGGCTATCGCTCATTCTTGCCTTTAGCTTTAGTACTTACGGTACGATTCAGCGCCAAACGCCATTGACCGCAGTCGATGCAATGTTTGTTGAAACTACCATGTTGGTACCCATCTTTATTTGGTGGTTTTGGCAAGCGGATGTGGTCAGTAGCCAGCTGAGTTTTTGGTTTACCCCAAATATTTGGTTGCTTATGATAGCAGGTCCCATTACGCTGATACCGCTATTACTATTTAATAGATCGACTAAGCTAGTCGCTTATAGTATTTTAAGTTTTATGAATTATCTGACGCCGACCTTTATTTTCTTCTTGGCGGTGTTTTATTATAAAGAACCTTTTGACTTAAACCGTTTAGCCGTCTTTGGTTTGATTTGGCTCGGGCTGTTATTATTCAGCATTGACTTGTGGCGTCATCGCCCTAGTAAAGCATTAAAAGCCGAGCGCTTGCGCGAAGAAGCATTGCAGCAAAGTAAATAAAAAAACAAAGTAAATAAAATTTTGGGCGAAAGACTTAAATTAAAAAGCTCAGTCAAAAATTAATAAATAAGGATGAGCGCATGTTTCATACCGAATCTGATGTGGTATTTGTCAAAGGCTTAACAGTAGAAGCAGTCATTGGTGTTTACGCGTGGGAGCGCGCTATTACGCAGCCGCTCCTAATTGATATAACGCTTGAAACAGATATTAGTAAAGCTGCTGTTTCAGACGATGTCCATGATGCGCTCAATTACAAAGCGGTCTGTGATGATGTGAGCGAATGGTGCAAAGCGATTAAGGCACAGTTGCTTGAACACCTAGCCGGGCAAATCGCTGATAAGCTGCTGGAAAAATATGCGAGTCATAAAGTGACGTTAAGCATTGCCAAGCCGACGGCAATCAAGCAAGCGGATGCCGTTGGGGTACAAATCACCCGTTATGCTAAAGCATCAGCAACTGAGTCAGCGGCAAACGACAATAGCCAATCTGATAATGCATAAAGCACTGACTCATTTAAATCTTGATGGCTTACAAACGTATGCGCCTGAACTGCTGCAAACACAGTCGGTGACGGCAGTGCTATTGGCATTGGGTAGCAATTATCAAGCTGAAAAACACTTACCGTGTGTCCGAAAAAAATTAGCCGTTTTGGGCGAAATACAGCTATCTACGGCATTTCAAAACCCTGACTTTACGGCGACGCTGGAACACCCAAAACCTGACTATACCAATCAATGTGTCTATATTTCACTAACGTCGCCGATACCGTTACAACAGTTGCAGCAGACCTTTAAAAATTTTGAAAGTGAGTGCGACAGACAGCGTCTAACAGAAGCTCAGACATCCATAAAGCAAGTCACCATGGATATCGATATTTTGTTAATAAAATTAGATGATAATCAAAATAGCCTAAGCAGAAATACAACATCTAAAAAAACAGCTAAAAGCTTGAACCAATGGATAATCATGGCAGATCGCTATCCGTTTAAAACGCATGAAAGAGCAGGGATTGAAGAATTGATTTTGAGTGGGCTTTGAAGAGGTTAAATGCAGCAGCTGAGATGTTATCAAGAATCAAGTAAAAGTTATTAAAGGCTTCGTGTTCGAAGGCTTAATATTTTTCTGAAAAAATCTCAAAATAAAAGCTGAGCAATATGCCCAGCTTTTATCAAATTTACATGGTTTAGCGTAAAAAGTCTTACTGCGCAGTCAACCCACCATCAACGATAAATTCTGAGCCGGTTGAATAACTAGAGTCATCTGACGCTAAGAATAGCACCATGCCGCTGACTTCTTCGGGCTGCGCCACACGTCTCATCGGAATGGTTTTGGCAAAAGCTTCAACTGCATCTTTGGTATCGCCTTGCATAATCATTGGTGTGGCGATGACGCCTGGATGAATGGAGTTCACGCGAATGCCATGAGGGGCGCACTCCAATGCTGCGGCTTTGGTCATACCGCGTACCGCAAATTTAGAATCGGTATAACCGATAGCGCCACCGACCAAACCGTTAATCGATGAGATATTAATGATAGAGCCTTGCTTGGCTGCTTTCATCGTTGGAATAACCGCTTTCATGCCTAAAAAGACCGACACTTGGTTAATCTCTAGGATCTTGCGGTAGTCTGCTACCGAGGTATCTAAGATAGATTTGTGCGTAGTGATACCTGCATTATTAACTAAGACATCGATTTGACCAAATTTTTCTTGGGTTGCTTTAACGACTTGTGCCCAATCGTCTTCATTGGTGACATCATGCTTGATAAAGAGGGCATTATCGCCAAGTTCCTTAGCCAATGCGTTGCCTTTATCAGAATTAATATCGGTCAAGACGACTTTAGCACCTTCTTCCAGACACAAACGCGCATGAGTTTCGCCCATGCCTTGAGCCGCGCCTGTGATAATGATAACTTTGTCTTGTAAACGAGCCATGATATTTCCTATTTTTATTTATGGATAATGAAAAGTATAAGCCATGATGGCTGAATATTCATTAGTGGATATGAAACCATAAGCGAATATGCGATATTTTTAGACAATAATTTTAAATTTAGCCTGTAAATCATACCTTTAAATAGTGAGTTTGAGAAAACGATGTATAAAGTGATATTAGGTTTTTGTTTTAAAGAGGTCGGTAGCCAACAGTTTTTTGAGAAAGACGTAGATTTTGATAAGTTATTAATCGAGCGATACAGTGAATTGCTCGAGCAAGCAGCGGCGTCAGAGTTATATGAATGGCGATGTAGTGTTGAGGGTAGGTTGGCTGAAATTATTGTATTAGACCAGTTCTCGCGAAATATTTATCGTGATACGCCAGCGGCCTTTGCTCAAGATAGTATGGCATTGGCGCTCGCTCAAGAAGCGGTTACTGCTGGCGCATTAGAAATACTTGAAACTGTAGAGGCGCGTAAGTTTATACTTATGCCGTATATGCACAGTGAGTCAAAACTGATTCATCAACGAGCAGTCACCCTGTTTGAGCAATATACCAATGCGCAAACCATAGAGGCTGAGATGAAACATAAAGTCATTATCGATCGATTTGGTCGTTATCCGCATCGTAATGACATTTTAGGACGGGTTTCAAGTGGCGAAGAAATAGAGTTTTTGACGCAGCCTGACTCGTCATTCTTATAAATATTATCTGTTTAATAGCTAATAGATAAAATGCTATTTATCAATTGGTTAACATCTTAGATTAACACACCAAGTGCAACGCTAATTAATATTATAGAACGCCTGCATAGGCGTTTTAAACCCTAAGCGTTT
>NZ_JBEOOY010000031.1:0-20728 GCF_040309585.1 Psychrobacter sp. GW64-MNA-CIBAN-0177 | reverse complement strand
GTGGTTTGACTATTATCGTCATGCTGCGTAATCAAAATCTCCCAAGTTTAGTTATACGGATTTGACAGCAGGGGTCAGTTTTCTCTGTTCCAATAACTCTTTTAAAGAAAATAGTTTATCGGGAACAATACCTTGTATGACTTTAGCATGAGGTAGTGCTGCTAAACGCTCTTTAGCAAGTTTCACTGCTTGATGGTTGCCATCGATACTGATTAAATCCTGACAACGATGAGCCAATAACTCGCTTAGTACGCCATTACCGCAGCCCAATTCAATCGCACGTTCATAGTGTGGTTGGGGTAGTAGAGCCAAGCAAGTATTACGTTTTCGCTCTTCATACCAACGAGTTTGATATTGCCATGGGTCGGTATTGTCATTATATAATTTGTCAAAATATGAATCCGAATAGGCGCTGTATTGACTAGAATTAGCCAAGCTTTCTTTAGAGGTATGGTTCATATATGTAAACCTCCCAAGGTTGGCTAATTCGAGTAATCGTTTGCGTAGATAGAATAGGCGAGCTGCCTGTACTTACATCTTCAGTAGTTTGGCTTTTGAAGCAGTGGATAGCTTTGATTTTCTTCTGTAAATGTTCAGGCGTTAAGTCCATTCTCACAGCATGTTGCCAAGGGATGCGACTGTCATCAGGCTTTGCCCAATGCCATGCCCATATCAGTACTTGATAGCAGCGCAGGCGATGTTGCTTGGCAAACGAGTTGACCACGCGCCCTGTGGCCTCATGGTCAGGATGCCCGTCTTGTGCGAAGGTCGTGACTAAAATATCGTTAGGCTGGAGGATAGTTACTAATTTCTGATAAAAGAGAGTTTGCTGCGCGAATACATCGCCATCTGTTAAGTTTAAAGCAAGTGTCATAACCTGATGGTTCACGCCCAATGTTTTTAGAGCTTCAACACTTTCTTTTGGACGGAGGGTGTTAAGCTGTTCTGGAGAATAAATCTTCGAGTCCGGATGACTTTGGGTACCATTAGTTACGTGGATGAGGACTATGGGATTGCCGTTATCTGCTAGTTGCTGTAATAATCCGCCACAGCCTAATATCTCATCATCAGGATGCGGTGCAAAGATACAGACGCGTTGATGTGAGTTGAAGCTTGTCTGAATATTTAATTGAGGCAGTTTTCGTAATCCCGTCCAGTTTTGCCATGTGTCTGAGCTAGTACCAGCACCTTCAATAATCCGGTCTCCTACGATTGGATGAGGATATCGAAGCAGGGTAGTAGACTTAGCGTTATTATCTTTGAAGATAAGCTGTATGTTCTTATCTAATTTTATAGTTGCCATATGTTTGCCTGTCTATGAGTCCAATTACTGTGTAAAAGGTTGGTCAACTCACCAATTTTTTGTAAGTCGAAAGCACCATGACTTTGGCGAATAAACACGGGAAGATCTGCTGATAGTCTTGCAAAATGAGCATTACGGCAAAATGGTGCGGCTCCTAATGCTTGACCCACGATCTCTACTGTGTGGCGCGCGACTGTTTCAACTTGAGCTCTTAATTGGCGTATAGCAAGCTCATGGCAAGACAGTGGTTCAGTATCTATCAGATCGGCGACGTAATATAGGTATTGTTGAATAACTGCTAATGCAGTGCCAATTTCACCTAAATACATTGCCTTGTAGTCATTCGGTTTTTGCTGATAAGCAGTGGTCAAATAGCTTGCTAAGCAAGCCGCTGCACCATACCAACACGTAGCAACCCCTGCAGCCCCGTGCCAAAAACCCACACGTTCTAGATAGGCATTCTCTTTTCCAACCAAACTTGCTGATACACCACAAAACTTCACAGTAGCTGTATCTGTAGCTTGCATTCCTACTGCCTGCCATTCACTATTGTTAATTTCAATACCTGCCTGATGCATGTCTATAATTATTAGTTGTGACTGATTATTGCTATTGCGATAAGTAACAAGGGCATAATCTACCATGCCAGATCCTGAACACCATGCTTTGTGACCAATGGCCTTTCCTTGCTCATAACGAAGGGGGTCGGGATGGCCTTCTGCTGCCCAAACGGCCCATAAACCTTTGGTTGCCTTACTATATCCAATTTCATTCAGAATACTTAAAGCGTCTAAATGCGACTCAAACCATTTAGCAATAGTTAAATCAATACTTGCAACATATGCCAAAACTTGCCAGCGTATTAAAGTGTTTGAAAGTCTACTATGCTCCACCATACCGCTTGCTGGATGAGGAATATCTTCGCTATAAGACACTAATATATCTAAAATTTCACGGCGTAATGCAGCGGTCAGATTAAGCGTACTCATTGCTTGATTGTCAGCAACTATTATTTTATCGACAGCGACTTTAATATCTTTTAATAAATCGTTTTTTGTATTTATCGATCGCATGAGAGTCTCCTAGTTATCCTTATGAGTCAGACATTTGAATATTGGCGGGCTCCATGCTACTTATTTGACTGCTGCTTTCGTTGTATAAATCATCCAAAAAACTCTGCTGCCAAATCTGCAAATTGTCTTTCTGTAGTCCTTGCAATAATGACCGATAACGAGACTGACGCTCTTCCAACGGCATCGTTAAGGCCGTTTTTAAGCCCTCTATCATGCTTCGTGGCTGATGGGGATCTATGATGACGGCAGCCTGCATTTGTTCAGCGGCTCCAGCATAACGGGAGAGCAATAACACACCAGGGTTATTAGGGTTTTGGGCAGCAATATACTCTTTGGCTACTAGATTCATACCGTCTTTGAGCGAGTTCACCCAACCGACGTCACTTTGCCAAAACATCGTCATCAATTTCTCATGGCTCAATGCTGTTTCGCTATAGTTAATGGCTTGCCAAGCGCTATCCTCAGACAGATAGTGCTGATTGATGTCATAAACCTCCTTTTTGACCTCATCGTAGAGACTTTGATACGTCGGCAAATCTAAACGACTAGGGCAGGCAACTTGTAATAGCTGCAGGTGGCTTTGATACGATGAGTGCTGCGCCAAAAAATCACGATATGCCGCAAAGCGTCTTAATAGCCCTTTTGAATAATCAATCCTATCGACTGCGATAATCTGCTGAAAGGTGGGCTTTGCGCTTTGATTAGACGTGGCAGAGTCCAATGCAGCCTCTAGAGATAAATGGTCCACTTGTTCCTGAATCTGCGCCACATTGACTCCTATTGGATAAGCATCCACCATTAAAGAGTGCTGAGATTTCAGCGCTAAATTGAGCGTCATTTTTGCTCTAGTATAAGTATAGGGCTGAGCAAAGTTTCGCTTCATGTCCAACACATTTATCGGTGCGCTTGCTACAAGCTGGTCGTGTATAAAATAGTCTTTTAAGTAATACTGCAAGACATTCAAGCAATGAGTCCTATCTTGCTGAGTCTGCGTACCTACTAGATCATAATGAGCTAAATGATGCACAATCTCACGGCTTTGCTTGAGCGTTTTCCAAAAGTGTAATGAGGCAAAGGGGATATGTAAGAAAAATCCGATACGATTGGTGATACCTAGCTGTCTACAATGATATGCCACGCTTAAAAAGTGATAATCATGTACCCAAATTACATCGTCAGGCTGGATTATTGCTTTTAGCTGCTTAGCGAAAATTTGGTTTACCTCTTGATAGCCTGCGTAATCTCGGGGTTTTTGACTAATCAGATCGGTTCGTTCATGCAGTAACGGCCACAAAACATTGTTAGCGAAACCACAGTAAAATTGATTATATTGCTCAGTGGTAAGAGCTGTGGTCATATAAGTAATACAAGCGCCTTCACCTGTCAAACTGGCTTGCTTGCTAGTAAATAAGTCAGTAGAACCGTTAGTATTATCACTGCTCTCCATGACTTTACCATTCCAACCCATCCAAACCGCTGAGTTCCCTATCAATACGTTTTGTAGAGCTACTGCCAGTCCGCCAGCCATTGGTTTGTTGTCGGGTACTTTAACCCGATTTGATAAGACAATTAAACGACTCATAAAATGGACCTCAACTTTTCCTTAATAGTGAGAATTGACTTTTATTACTCCAGATGGTGACATATCACGTGTTTGGCAAAAACTTAGCAAATTATTAAGTAAATCTGTTACTTCCTTAATATCGTTGACATAATAATGAGCACAGGTCGACTCCCTTCCTACTTTAATGCCTAACCCTTTTGGTGGTTGTTCTAAGCCTTCGACTATCTTTTTTGAATCTTGTAGGACTCTGAAACCCGCTTCATCAGTAATATCATCACCAATAAAAATGGCACAAGTATCATTGCTAGCTTTGTTTATTATTTTGCCTAGTAGGCATAAAATGGCAGTCCCTTTATTTACACCTCTTGGGATCGCTTCCCAAACATATTTGCCAGGTTTTAACACCCAATCAGGATAGGTCTTTAATACTTCCTTCATCAGGCGATAAGCTTCATCAGCCAAAACGGGATTCTTTCTGAAGTGTAAAGCGACGGAATAAGGTTTACTTTCTACGAAGAAGTCGTCATAGGTGGCACAAGAGCGGAGGATATCTTGCTTTATTTCATCTAGTTCTAAGGTATTAATAGAAAGCGTATTTACACTATTCAGATCTTCGTCTTCGAATTTACCAAGACTACTATTCAATGCTATTTCTAGACCGTGAGTTGCTGCAATCGGTAACTCTATAGGTGCCAATAATTTTCTGGCTTCAACAAGACTGCGACCCGTTACAATAGCGACTACAATGCCATGTTTTTGCAGTTCCTGTAATATAATTAAAGTTGAATATGGTACGAAGCTATCTTTAGGGTCTAGGGTAAAATCTGAAAGCGTACCGTCTATATCCAAAAACAAATAGCAATTTTCCTGATGTTTCAAATAATCTGCTATTAAATTCGGCTGCATATATATAGGATAACTTTCCATAGTAAAAATAGCTCCTAAAGCAATACTTGCTGATATGTTTTTTAGCTTAGCGCTTCCAACGGTTTATATATAAAATTAATGATTAGTAAGTTTTTAATAATATAGCCATAAAAAAAGCCAAATATTGTCAGTTTTTATACTTAATTTACTACACTTTTGTAATTGATTAAATTTACTACACTTTTGTAATTGATTAAATTTATTACACGGTTTCATCCTTAGGTTAAGGATTATTTAAAAAACAGTAATAGATTTCATTTTAATAGTCCCATATAACTATATTACTTAAAAAAGCTATTAAAATTTAACAAAAACGTCTTAGTCGGCACATATATTAATATTGGAATTCATTTAAAGTAATGGTTAAGTTGCAATATTCAATACCATAATCAATGGTTTATCTTAACTTTATTAAGGATATTAAAATGAAGACAATAACCTCTAGCCATTCACTTCAAAGTAAACTATGGATTGCGTTACTGGTCAGCGTTATGGGACTTAGTGCTTGTAGTAACGAAGTGGAAGAGACGCCAGATAACACGATGGACACGACTGAAGCTACTGCTGTTGAAAAAGGATCGACTGATACTGAAGTAGGTACGGACACTGCTCTGAGTGAAACAACTACGGATATGGGAATGGCAGAGACAGCCAGCCCTATGGATCCAGCTGGTACAGCCACTACCGATACGATGACGGATAGTACTACAACCGATGAAATGACTGATGGCGCAATAACTAGTGACACCACGATGGTAGATGAGGAAAATACGAGTTTCAATCAAGACCCAGTAGAAAGTGCTCAATAAATCGTAGATGTCAGAGCAGAATATGCCTATACTTGGATTAAACTTAAAGTAGGAATAACAACTTATCTTAAGATCATAAAAATTAATAAGTTGTGTGCTGAATACTTAGCAATACCGACGGCTTTACTATAATGAGAAAAGTAATTTTCTTATTATAGTAAAGCTGTCTTTTTATTGAGAGTTGGGTTCAAATAGCTTTGATAATTGAAGAGCATGACTTACTCATTAACTTTTTATAGAGATATCAAAAAATTCTGATGAGTATTAAAAAGTCTATCCGATAAAAAGCGTAATATATCAGGGTAAGCTCAATCTTTTACAATGTGCTAAAAGAAATTATCAAACTCAACTATAGCTATAGGCTATTGATAGAAAAAAGCATAGCGACTAGTCTCATAGTTCAAAAGTCTGTTATAGATGGTTCCATTATATAGTCAATGCACTACAAAAGAGTTATGTTTTGGATGAATATCATAAAACAATTTAGATAAGTCATTTTCCATCCAACCTTGGCGTAAAAACTTCACTTGAGCCCACTTTTTCTCGATGGGATTTAAGTCAGGACTATAAGGAGGTAAGAATAATAGCCTGTGACTATGCCTGTTAAGCAGCTTTTGAACGCGCTTATGAAAGGCTGCATTATCCATAACGATTACACATTTTCTCTTAAGCTTTGGTATCAGCGTGAACTTGCACCAGTGATAGAAAATCTTTTTATTAATGTTGGTCTTTAAGCAATTGAGTGCAAACAGCGTTTTGCCATATAGTGCACCAATGACGTTGGTTCGATCTTTGGCTTGCCAATTGTAACTGCCAATGCAGGGGCTACCAATGGGTGCATAACCACAAGGACGCATCGTTTCACTCTCAAACCCACTTTCGTCCATATAGACAATAGCAAAGCCTTGAGCAATGTAGTGGTTAAGCTTGGCTAGATAAGTCGCTCTTTTCACAGGACAGGCTTTGGGATGCTCAAGTGTCTTTTTTTTTGCTAACACCAATACGCTTTAAGGCTTTACTGATGCCTGTTGGGCTACAATCAAAACGCTGTGCTCGCTCATAGTGATAATCGTCAGGGTGGTCTTTGACATCTTGAGCTAAGGCTTCATCCTCTATTTTGTAGGGCTTAATATATCGAGTGGTTTTACTATGAAGACGCTTTTTCCACTTCTGGATAGTCGTTGGACTGATATCATAGAAAACAGCAGCTTCAGCAAAGGTCATGCCCTCATCTAAGCTTTTTAAGACTTGTTTGCGATAATCTAGGGAGTAAGTCATGGTTATTTATTGTGGTAATCGTTTAGTTGATTTATTTTATAACATTTTTGTGGTCAGGTGACTATATCAGTCTGTTTTAAGTAGTCTGTTAATAGGTTTAGAGGGTAAAATAACTGGTTCCCTTGGGGTATAGCCTAAAAAACTTCCGCCAGTTGTCTGATTAAAATCTCCCAAGTTTAAGTGTACGGGATTGACAGCAGGGATCACAATATTCGGTATGGTGACTTCCGTGCTGCTCACAGGGGAAGGAGTGACGTTGTTGAAGATGCTGGCGATGATGTTGATATTGTCGGGGTTGTTGCTGGCAAATGTGGAGCTAAAGCTGAAAAGAAAGCGCCAGCCAATATAATGATGCCGGTGAGCCCCAGGTTTTTGCTAACAGTTTATATATGTCATTTGCTAACTTAAAAATCCTGATCGGATCAGCACTTAGCGGATGGTTTATCTCTGCGATGGGTAGTATTGATATCGTGATGCTGAGTTTTGCACTCGCTGTCATCGCTTTGATAAATATTGTTATAAAAGATAAAGTGTATTCTACTCAAATATCGTAGTAGTTAATGTTTTTTGGCCGTAGGGGTCAATACTTATGTAGTATCTGAGCTTGTTTAGTAACTACTATCGTGGTGCACCAATTAAGAGCTTATCATATGAGGAGCACCGCTGAGGAGCACCGCTGAGGAGCGCTACTATAGCAATGCACCAACTAGGAGCTTCTTAAATAGAGAATACTGTTTGAGAGAATATAATAAGACAAAGTATAACAAAGTTATCCTTTAGAAGGTCCTAGGTCATAAAATGCCAAGACACCATAGTTAGAGAGTTGTAAGACAAAATAGTTAGTTACGAAACCAGGTAATGACAATAACATTAGGATTGTCTCGTAACAATTGGCACACCTATTGCTTTAACTATATTGTTATTTATGAATCAACAATTGAGGTGTTAGATGGCTTACATTGATCCAAGCGAATTCACGACGAAAATGGTAGATTCTGGTGAGTCTAAGATGAGTATGTCAACCAGTGATACCTTAATCCGCGCCTTTATGGCAGGTGCAATATTAGCACTGGCGGCTTTCTTTGCGATTACAGTAACAGTGAATACAGGTAATCCGCTGGTAGGGGCATTATTGTTTCCGGTCGGGTTTATTATGCTATATCTGATGAAGTTTGATTTGCTGACAGGTGTATTTACACTTGTGCCTTTAGCATTACTAGATAAGCGTCCAGGCTGCGACATGAAGCAGTTATTACGCAATTGGGGGCTTGTGTTTTTAGGCAATTTAGGCGGAGCCATAACCGTGGCTTTTCTAGCCTCTTTTATCTTAACCTTTGGCTATGAGACAGACGGTGGCACTATAGCGGCCAAAGTAGGCACTATTGGAGAGGCTCGTACACTAGGTTATCAGTCTCACGGAACTTCGGGCTGGTTTACTATTTTTGTTCGCGGTATGTTATGTAATTGGATGGTTTCGATGGGCGTAGTAGGCGCTATGATTTCAACTTCAGCATCTGGTAAGATGTTTGCCATGTACATGCCAATCATGCTCTTCTTTTATATGGGTTTTGAGCACTCTATCGTCAATATGTTTCTATTCCCATTCTCAATGATTATGGGTGGTGATTTTACAATCGCAGATTATTTGATTTGGAATGAATTACCTACAGTACTAGGTAACCTAGTAGGTGGTCTGTTTTTTGTAGGTTTGCCACTTTACTTTACTCATGTACGAACTCGTCCAAGCCGCAAATTGGTTCAATGATAATAAATGAGTTGTGCTATTAATAGACCTCGCTTAGGCGAGGTCTATTATTGAGGGATCAATCTTAGCTTCTGGACATCACAATGACACAGAAAAAAATTTCGGTGAGTATTAGTCAGCATTCACAAGCAGGAATAGGAAAGCTGGTAAATCAGGACGCTCTTATCGCCTATGTGCCTGATGATAGTCTGTTGCAATCTAAGGGCGCTGTATTTGCCGTTGCTGATGGTATAAGTACTAGTCAATTTGGTGCAGAAGCCAGTCAAATAGCAGTGAGTAGTTTTTTAAATGATTATTTAGATACACCAGAGACTTGGTCTGCAAAGACATCGGGGTTTAAAGTATTACTGTCAATAAATTCATGGCTGGTTGCACAAAGTCGACAAGGCGGGCACAGCTTTAATCAAAATAAAGGCTATGTGTGTGCATTTGCTACCCTTATTATCAAATCGCGCACCATTCACATATTTCACTCAGGTGATGTCCGTGTCGTTATGCTACACAAGGGTATTATCAATATTCTCACTCAAGATCATCGTCAAGTTTATGATGATGAACGTACTTATCTAAGTGCAGCACTAGGCTTAGATGATCATATCCGTCTGGATTATCTAAACGTTGAAGCCCAGTTGGACGCAAGCTACCTTTTACTAAGTGACGGTGTTCATGAATATCTAAACAACGATGATATCATTCAGACATTAGAAAAATTACCAAGTGCTACCTGTGCTCAAATCCTTTGTGAATTGGCTACTACAAAAGGCTCTGTAGATGATGCCAGTGCTTTAGTGATAAAAATTAATGATCTACCAGCAGAAGATAGAAGTGAGTTTTATAGGTATACCAAAGATCTTACGCCCATAATCTCGTTAGAAAAGGGAGCTGTAATTGATGGACTGCATGTTGTTAGGCCACTCAGTAAAACGCCGCGTAGCCACACATACTTAGTCATAGATCAAAATGAAAGTTTATACGTCCTAAAAACGCCTTCTGCTGAAAAAAGTCAAGATGACACTCACATTGAAAGTATGCTTATGGAGGAGTGGGTGGCAAGGCGTCTAAATAATGCTCATTTGATGACAGCGCCTAAGCTAAAAACGCCACGTTCAAAACTATATACTCTAAGCCACTATGTTGAAGCTCAAAGCTTAGCTCAATGGATGGCGGAGCATCCAAAACCGAGCCTTAATCAAGTACGATCTATCATTCAGCAAATTGCAACTGGATTACAAGTCATGCACCGCGCCGAGGTGATTCATCGTGATCTAAGACCAGAAAATATCTTGATAGATGACAAAGGGACGGTCACAATTATTGATTTTGGCGAGGTTAGCATCGCAGGTTTAGATAAGGTTAATGCTAACAATACAATACCAGGTAGTTTACAGTATACGGCACCAGAGTATTTATTAGGTGATGTAGGTACGGCAGGAAGTGATGTCTTTTCGCTGGGTATTTTAACTTATCAGATTCTAAGTGGTCAATTGCCGTATGGCCTGAAGGTATCTAATGCCTATAGCAAAAAGGCGCAAAATCAACTCAAAATTAGACCATTGTTAGAACTGGGCATACGTATACCAGAGTGGTCCGTTTATGCTATAAATAAAGCATTAGATATTGATCCAAAACGTCGCTATAAAGAAGTTTCTGAATTTATTTATGAGCTTAATAGACCAAGCTCAGATTTTAAACCTGATCATAATACCGCATGGATCGAACGCGACCCAGTGAGATTCTGGCAAAGCGTAAGCACTGCCTTATTAGTAGTAGTGCTTAGCCTGATTTTAAATGACTATTGGTAGCTCAATCGTATATTAGATCGAATTACCACGTTTTATAAGGTAAAAATTTACCATTGAGTACAATAACGACTCTATCCCCATTAGGATTTTCTTCTTTATCAATATCAATAGAGAAGTCAATTGCACTCATAATACCGTCCCCAAACTTTTCTTGAACCACCTCTTTGATGCTAGTGCCATAGATACCAACTGCTTCATACAGTCTATAGACAAGTGGGTCTTGAGGAACATCACGTCCCCAACTTTTTGTTGGATATTCCATCAAAGTAGTCTTTGCTTGGTCTGTAAGCTCTAGCAACGAGCATAATTTACTAGCAGGTGCCTCAGGCATACTATTATTACCAAAACAAGCTGACGTCACCCAAACAACTCCCATTTCTAGATAAGCAGCAATATCTTCCCAGCTTAGAGCTTTCTCTTTTTTAGCCAAAATAATCGCTTCTGTTAATTCTTCGCGTGTCATACTCAATTACTCCGATAGTTTAAATTAAATGATGAAAATTAGGCTTTTGCGATGCAACTAACAAGTTGCAAGGGTCGTGCCAGTTCAGGACAAATACCCAACGAGAATGCAAATGACTCTCACAACATCAAAGATTGCCATCAAATCATCGCTGATTGACAAGAAAAAAATCATACTACTAAGAAATAACGCCATTATTTTGCAAGACTTAGAAGCTAAAAGGTGGAGTCCTTAATCTGAATGTGTAAGAGTGTAATGAACTACTAGGGGTACTGTATCGTTTATATACTTGTGCACCAAAATTGTTCTGATATGCTATCAGAGCACTCAATTGGGTCAAATTATTGCAATAAAATAGGGATTGTCGCCACTAAACTGCTCAACAAGACTGGTTTTTTTGAACTGTCACGATACCATTGCCAGTAACTTGCCTGAAAAAAACTTCTTTGAGACTGTTACTTTATCTACGTATCACTTATACCGCAGCGAGAACCGTTGTATGACTTACCAATGATTGAACAGAATCCTAGTCAAGACATACCGTTTTCAACGCTGCAACTGATTGCTTGTGCGCATTAAGAAGCTGAACAACTTGGTTGGGATCAACGCACTGCCAAACTGGCCACTTAGTTAGAAGGCGATTGGTGGAGCAAGTTGTGCACGATAAGCATGATGGTTGTCTATGTAATTATGGTCTTACTGAATGACCCCTGCCGTCAATTCCGTACAGTTAAACTTGGGAGATTTTAATTACGCAGCCTGACGATAATAATCAAACCACATCTGTCTTGGCGACTTATAGCTCAAGCCCTTTTGAATCCTCGTTTGATTGTAATACAGCTCAATATAGCCAATGATATCGCTGATGGCTGCAAATCTAGTTTTATAGTTCTGGTGATATACTAGCTCATTCTTCAAGACGCCCCAGAAACTTTCTATCGGAGCGTTGTCGAAACAATTGCCTTTGCCACTCATAGATCCTGTAAATTGATGCTGCTTAACGATCTTGTGGTAGGCATGGCTACAGTACTGGCTGCCTCTGTCAGAATGGACTATTAGTTTTTTGGCAGGTCGTTTGTTCTTGATGGCCATGTTTAATGCGCGACAGACCAAATCTGCGGTCATGCGTTTGTTGATCGCATAGCCGACCAGCTCTTTGGTATATAAGTCTTTGACGCCTGCTAAGTACAGCCAACCCTCATTCGTCCAGATATAGGTGATGTCGCTGACCCACGACTCGTTAGGGCGCTTAGCGTCAAACTGCTGATCAAGCACGTTATCATAGACCAGTTTGTTGTGATTAAAGTCAGTGGTGATTTTGAAGCGTTTGTGACGACGACATTTATAGCCGACCAGCTCTTTGGTATATAAGTCTTTGACGCCTGCTAAATACAACCAGCCCTCATGTGTCCAGATATAAGTAATATCGCTTACCCATGCTTGGTTAGGGCGATTGGCATCAAACTGCTGATCCAGTACGTTTGGATAGACCAGCTTGTCGTGATTAGAGTCAGTGGTGACTTTAAAGCGCTTATGACTACGACATTTAATGCCGTGTTCCTCTTTGATGCTTCTTACCATATATAGGCTAATGTCATGCCCTTGCTCTATGAGCTTTGCATGCAGTCGCTCAACACCATAGCGTTCGAGGGTTTCACTGTGAGCCGCTTTAACTAGTAGCTCAGACTGATTACGATGTATCTGTTGGTCGCTGAGATCACGACTTAGCCAGTCATAGTAGCTTGATGGCTTAACCCTTAACACACGGCACATAGTGGTGATGCTAAAGAAGTGCTGATTATCTTTGATAAAGGCGTACCTGACTAACTGTCACTGCGGACATAGCCCTTCGCCTTGCGTCACTAAAACAGTCTCCCAGACTGTTTCTTAACGTTCCTCATTCGCGAAGTACGCCGTGGCCTCATTCGAGCATAGCTCTCATCTTGCGTCGGGGCGAAGCAGTGCTTCGCTTTATCCCTCCTCATTTAGTATTTCGCGCTCCTCTTCGGCAACTTTAAGCTGTCGCTTTAGGCGTTTTACCTCTTCAAGCGCACTCATAAGTTCAGGGTCATACTGCTTTGTTCCTACAAGCTTGCCTTGATTGGCTTTGTTCTGCCAGTTTGAGCGCGTTTGCATGGCGATGCCAAGCTGCTTTGCAGTGGCTGAAATATTGCCGTTGTTGTCTGCTATCTTTTTAACAGCTTCGGCTTTAAATTCGTCACTGTAGGTTCTTACTTTCTTGGTTATGGTAAACTCCGGTTAATACGCTTAGTTTACCAAGTTTAGTTGTACGGTTTATTCAGCATAGCTCACTCAAAGCTAAGTCTAAGTTTCAATATATGAAAAATAGTAAAGCCATAGGAGCAATGACTTTTATGGCTTTTTTAATTTGGAGGTTTTATCCTAGATTCTATGTAACTGCCATTTAGATTAAAGGCTTACTAATACAGTCGTCAAACAGAATCATAAAGTGATTTTCTGATGTCTTTAGGGTAGTCAAAGAATACCGTTAAGCCATCCTAGTTACTGCGTCAATAAAAAATAGGTTATATCAGCTGATTCTCTTGCCTGTAATGGCTTGGTGTCATGCCATAGTTTTTTTTGAAGGCGCTAGAGAATGCACTGTTATCGATAAAGCCGCTTGCTAGTACGATTTGGCTAATAGGCAGCGTAGTATGTTTAAGAATATATTTGGCGTGTTCAAGGCGCAATCGCACGTAATACTGTTGCGGTGAACAACTAAAATTTTTGTTAAATATGCGCTGTAATTGTCTACTTGATAATCCAAGATGATGGGCAATATCCTTAACGCTTAAAGGCTCTTCAAGATTGGTTTTCATCAATGCAATAGCATCTATTACATTGGTATAGCTACTGCTCAGTATTTTTGGCTTGGGCATATGCTGTACGTAAGTAGGCTCACGTATAGAGGTGATAATAAACATGTCTTGTATCTTGGAAACGATATGATGACCATGATGCTTATTGATGATATGTAAAGTCATATCCAATGCGCAAGCTCCACCTGAACAAGAATATAGCTGCGGTGCTATTGTAAATATTTGGTCATTAAAAATAACACCTGGATAGCTTTCTTGGGCTACGCTGATGTTCTCCCAATGCAATGAGGCTGCTTGCTGCTCAAGTAAGCCCGCAGCAGCCAATGCTAGCGCTCCTGTACACAAACCGCCAAGTGCAATATCCCGTACTGCCAATCGCTGAATTAAGGTAATGAGCTTACTAGATTCCAAGTAATCTGTTTGGTGTCCTCCGCATACAAATACCAAGTCGCAGGTTAATAAGTAGTCGAGTGGTGCAGTATGACTTAACTTAATACCGTTACTACTACTGGTTTTATTGTCATCGAACCCTGCCACCACCCACGAGTATAAGAGTTGCTCGCTCACATAATTCGCCATTCGAAGTGGCTCAATGATATTGCTGAACGCGAGCATGGTAAAGCCATTAATCAGTAGAAACCCAATACGCCTAGGCTTGTCTATTATCTTTTCCGTTATCTGAGTCATTTTTTGTCGCCTTCAGAACATACCTAGAATTCTGGCTAATGTTAAGTTGTTTGTCCATATGTCCGATTATAAACATAAAATGTCGCTTATGAAAAAATACCTTATTAATTTTACCTCTATTATCGAACGTGTTCTCAGTTAATTATTACCTACTTTGGAGACGTTCCATGTCAGCACTAAAAGACCTTACTAGCACGTTATCTTCTACAGATTTTTCTCGAAAATGGATGAATTCATTAAACCTAACCTCTTTAGATGGCTCATTAGATAATCTGCATCTCCCAAGTCTAATCGAAATTAAAAACGGCCAAAAAGTGCAACCGACTTTTAGTCATCAAGAATATGCAAATCGTCATGAGAAACTTCGTGAGTATTTAGATAGTCATGGCATTGTGGCGGCGCTTTTTACCTCGATACATAACATCAATTACTACTCTGACTTTATATATTGCTCTTTTGGGCGACCTTATGGACTAGTCATTACTTCAAAAGAAGTCGTGTCAATCTCTGCCAATATCGATGGTGGACAGCCTTGGAGGCGTACTGTGGGCGACAATAATATTGTTTACACTGATTGGCAGCGTGATAACTATTTCAAAGCCATTGCTCAACAAATTCCTCATCACGGCCGCGTCGGTATTGAGTTTGATCATTTGCCGATGGATCGCTTTGCTAAGCTCAAAGCTATTTTACCCGATGTAGAGTTTGTTGATATTAGCCTAGCATGTATGACCATGAGAATGGTTAAGTCCGCTGAAGAGATAGCGCTAATAACAAAGGGCGCTCAGGTCTGTGATATTGGTGGGGCGGCATTGGTACAGGCTGTTTATGATGGCGTGCCCGAATACGAAGTTGCCTTGGCATCTACACAAGCGATGGTGAAGGCTATTGGGGAGCAGTTTGGTCAAGTGGAACTCATGGATACATGGACTTGGTTTCAATCAGGTATCAATACCGATGGTGCCCACAATCCAGTAACCAATCGCCGTGTCCAGTCGGGTGATATATTGAGTCTTAACTGTTTTTCTATGATAGCAGGCTACTATACCGCGCTTGAACGCACATTGTTCTTGGATAAATGTGATGCAGATTCACTACGCTACTGGCAGATAAATTGTGAAGTGCATGAAGCAGGTCTTGAGCTTATAAAACCTGGCGTGCGCTGCTGCGATATCGCACATGAGCTGAATAAAATTTATGCAAAATACGACTTATTAGAAAAACGCAGCTTTGGTTATGGACATTCTTTTGGTGTGCTCAGCCATTATTATGGACGCGAGGCAGGACTTGAGCTACGTGAAGATATTGAAACAGTGCTTGAGCCAGGTATGGTCATCTCTATGGAGCCGATGATTATGATTCCAGAGGGCATGCCGGGTGCTGGCGGTTATCGAGAGCATGACATTTTAGTCATCAATGAGACGGGCGCTGACAATATCACAGGCTTTAAGTACGGCCCTGAGCATAATATTATCGGTCGTTAATGTAGGGGAGTGTCATCAATAAATACTGTCTATATTGAGTAGGCTACCATGAATAAGTTTCTTATTTTAAGCCCGCCAACATAGATGATGATGCGCCTCGCACGATGCAATTATTTTCACATTTTACTTATTAAGGAAATAACATTATGGACCTGTTTCTTAACAGCTGGACGTTATTTTGGTTTTTGACCATTAATGTACTGACGCTATTACTGGCAGTGAGTTATTTCTTCGTAGAGCGTCATAACAAGTAATGTAGTAAACGATACGAGGAATCGACATGTTTATTAATTGGATGATATTGTTAGCAGCAATTGCGCTTCTCATTGTATTGGCTAGTAAAGCTTCAAAAGTCATGTCAGCAGATGAGGAAAGTGGTTTTTTAGTAGCCGGTCGCTCATTAGGGCCTTTTGTTATGGCAGGTACTGTCGTGGCTACTGGGTTTAGTGGTTGGGGCTTTATGGGTTCACCTGGTGCCGCATACCAATATGGGACGATTGAGCTTTTAGGTAATTTCTTTTTTGCACCAGCCATGGTCGTCGCCGTATTATTTTTTGCGGTCTATTTGCGTAATAGAGCCATGAAGATGGGTAGTAGTACCATTCCTGAATTTATCGTCAATTTGCACTGTAATGATCGAAATTCAGTATCTGCTCGCACTTTGCGTATTGTCACGTCTTTAGGCATGATTATATTTTTGACCGTATTTTTGACGGCTCAGATTAGAGCGCTTGGTATGTTGGGTAGTAGCTGGCTAGGTATTTCACCTCTTCTGGCTTCTGCGCTTTTATTGGTAATTATTACTATTTATACCATGGCAGGCGGATTGCTCGCCGTTGCTTGGACTGATACTTTTATGGTGATTGGGATGGCCACTGCTGCCATTTATATAGTGGTTCAGGTGTTCACTGACATTCCGTTAGCAGATATGATGACGCAGCTGAATGCGATAGATCCAAACCTTGTCAATCCAGAGAGTTCTAACCCATATGGTAATGCCAAAGCTTCTGTTTTTCTAGTATTTGTCTATGCGCTTATTTTTAGTACTGCATTGCCTTATATGTCAGTACGTTTTTTGGCGATGAAATCTAATATTAGTATTGCCAAAACAGGCTTTTATACGGCCATTCTAGGGTGTGTTTTGAGTTTGGTGCCTATCGTTGGTTTATATGTTCGTATCAAAAACCCAGGTCTGATCAATCCCGATGAAGCAATGCCTTGGTATTTAGCCAATGCTATTCCAAGTGTGGTGGGTAGTGTGATCACTTTGTTTATTCTTTTTGCTATGAAGTCTACGGCAAACTCTATCTTGCATACCTTATCAACTGCTGCCTCACATGATTTGCGTTTGGCTATATTTGACAATAAACCTCGCACTGAGGCTGAACTATTGAAACTGAATAGATTGTGGGTCGCTATTGTGGCTGCTATCGCCTTCATTTCTACTTTCTTCTTACCTGAAGCGATGCTTAGCTATCTAGGCATATTCTCTAGCGGTACTTTAATGGCAGCTCTATCTGGTGTACTTTTGGTGACTATCTTTTATAAAGGCTCAACGATGGCTGCTATTGCCTCTATTATCGTCGGTGCTGTTTGCAGTAGTTATCTCTTAACAACAGGTATTGTCGGCTGGGTAGAGGGACCTCTTATCGGATCAGCTGCATCAGCCATCACTTACGTGGTCGTTAGTGTATTGGTTCCTAATAGAGTCAAAGCCATATCAGAAGAATCTGTCAGCGCTTAGATATAGATACTTATATTTATAAATACTTAACAGAGCCTAAACTAACCGCTGAGTTTATTGACTGATAGTCATAAATTCAGCGGTTTACGTATTCAGTAAGGCTGGCAAGTATGAGTTGTATAGATAAGCTAATGCTGATTAACACTCAGTTATTTTGTACCATTTTTATATTTACTCAATGATATTACGAACATTTTATGTTCAATAATAGAGGTGACTAGTCGTGGAAGTATTGAAAACCAGACCTATAGCGGTTGATGTCAAGCCATGGATTGGCACCATACAAATTGTCATGGCGGCCATATGTTGGGGCACACTTGGTATATTTTCGACTTATCTTAGTCAATTAGGTTTTAGTAGTTGGCAAATTACGATATTGCGTATCATAACGGCAGCTATTATTGCTATAACGATGTTGCCTAAGATCTGGAAACCATTAAGTAGGCTAACACTCGGTCAATGGTTTGGGCTTGGTCTACAATCCCTAATTGGCGTACTGGGTATGACGGTTTGCTACTTATTTGCAGTGCTTCATGTGGGAGCAGGCACAGCAGTCGCATTACTCTATACGGCGCCAGTCTTTAGCTTGATATTCTCGCACCTATTATTAGATGAGCGAATTACTTATAAAGCTGCATTGTTAGCAATTGTAGCAGTGATTGGCGTTAGTATGACTACGATGGGTGGCACTACTGAAGGGAATTTGGGTATTGCCGTTGGGCTGCTTTCTGGCGTTTGTTACTCTTTATATGGTGTGCTTGGTAAACGCGCCATGCATCATAAACACTCTGCACCACTTGTCTTTTTTACGTCAATTTTGTTCAGTGGCATTGTATTATTGTTCATTCCTACCACGTATACAACTTATTATAAGCTGATACAGCTTCCCGTTATTAGCTGGATATATGTACTGGGCTTATCTTTGGTAGGTACGATTGCACCTTTTGCATTATATATGAAAGCATTAGAAAAACTACCAGCCACACGCGCGTCAGTATTTACTATCTTTGAACCTTTGACCGCGATATTTTTGGCAGTGTTGCTCCTGCATCAAATGTTATCAGGTATTCAATATATAGGCGTTTTTTTGATTTTGCTCGTTGCTTTATTAAATGGGCTAACAAATTCGACCAATGTACAACTGCCGAGATGGTTTAGAAGACAAAAATTATCGTAATTTAGTCTTATAAACATTATTATTTATAGTACAACTCTCTCAAATCAGTTGCTGAGCTCTCAAAAATATTGAGGTGCGCTACAAGTTAATAGACAGTTATTGAAAGCACTCTAAATATTGAGTATACAGCTTAGAGTTCGATTCCTGTATAGCGCACCGATCACGATTTCATACTATTTTCGGACTTGTGAAGCGCATTAGTCAATATAAGGTGAATTAAATAAATGGCTCATTTGGATATATAGTCAGTTTGTAAATACCCCATTCTTAACACAACATCATCGTAGAATAATTAAGCCACCTGCCTGTACTCAGCAGATGTCATATCATTAAGTGAATCATGGGGTCTTTCGTTGTTATAAACCTTGATCCAGTCTTCAGTCAACTTACTAACCTCGTTTAAATTATTAAAAAGATAACAGTCTAAAACCTCATTGCGGTAACTGCGATTAAACCGTTCAATATAAGCATTCTGATAAGGACAGCCAGGCTCGATATAATCAATATAGATGCCATGAGCTGATGCCCAATCTGAACCGCCCCGACTATATCGGAGGCTGATCTACTTGAGTCAGGCAGCGATGCCTGACAGGGTTAAATTATCATAATACCGCTTTTCAAACTCAAAGGGTGACACATATCCAATCGTGCTATGTAGACGCTTCTTGTTGAACCAATCCACCCATTCAAGGGTTGCAAGTTCAACATCGTTCACACCAGTCCAGTTCTGCTTTAAATAATGAATCACCTCAGACTTGTAAAGCCCATTGACCGTTTCAGCCAATGCATTGTCGTATGAATCGCCTGTTGTGCCAACGGAGGCAATAACACCAGAGTCCGTCATCTTATCGGTATAGCGAATAGATAAGTACTGAACCCCTCGATCACTGTGATGAATGACATCTTTGGGATTGTTTCTATCTGTTATCGCTTGATTTAATGCCGCCATTACCATATCCGTGTTCATACGATTCGATACTTTCCAGCCGACAATAGCGCGAGCAAATACATCAATAATAAAAGCGGTATAAACCCAGCCGCTCAATGTCTTGATATAAGTAAAATCTGCAACCCACAGCTGATTAGGACGATGGGCATTAAAGTTACGATTGACCAAGTCGTCAGCACGCTTTTGGTCGTCACGGCTGTTGGTGGTAATCTTACCCTTACCGCGCCAGACACCTTGTAAGCCGTGCTGACTCATTAAACGCTCGACGGTGCAGCGTGCGATATAAATGCCATCTGCCTTCATCTGCCGCCAGACTTTGCGAGCACCATAGCGGCATTTGCTGTCCTGCCAGATGCGTTTAATCTCGCTGAGATAGTAGTCGTCATGCTGACTGCGCAGTGAACGCCTTTCAGGGCAGCACTCTAGGTCTTTAGTACGGTGATAGGTTGACGGGGCAATCGGTAGTACTCTACAAATCAGCTCGACCCCATAACTACCTCTATAGTCATCAATAAACTGAACCATTATCTGGGTGGACGGCCCTTCTCCGCCTGGGCGAAAAAAGCAGCAGCCTTACGTATAATCTCATTGGCTTGCTTGAGCTCTTTGTTCTCGCGTTCAAGCTCTTTGATACGCTCTTTGTCACTTTGAGCCTGCACTGAGGCGGGAATGGTTTGGTCTATGTGCTTTTTATGCCAGGATCGCAGTGTCTCAGGCGTACAGCCAATCTTTGACGCTATGGCTTGAATGGCTGACCATGTAGAAGGATAGTCGCTCGACGCTTCAATCAGCATGCGAACGGCGCGTTCTTTAATCTCAGGAGTGTAGGTTTGTCTTTTCATTGTCGTATTCTCTCAGAATGT
>NZ_JBEOOY010000030.1:0-26533 GCF_040309585.1 Psychrobacter sp. GW64-MNA-CIBAN-0177 | reverse complement strand
CTTTATGATTATGTTTGATGATCGTATTAGTAAGCACTTAATCTAAATGGCAGTTACACAGAATTCGGGATGGGCTCGCGCGCTACTCTCGTTTTCTGTGAGCTTATCCTAAATCGTATTCATAAAATCAACTTTGCTTTTATACGTAAAGTCCTCACCCGCTACTACTTCGTTCTATAACTTTCTAAGCTTAAGTTAAGCGCTTACGGCTCATCACAAACCCTCTTGATACTTTTGCCAAAGAGGGTTTTATTAAGTTGATTATAATGACTAAAGACTTTTTGAGAGTCAGCATGATAAATCTGATTATTGACGCAGTTACCAAAACCAAAGGTTAACAAACTTATTTTGGCATAATTAGCAGGATCGCTGGCTTTTTCTTCCTCATAGCGCTCGGTCGCAAACTTGCGATATGACTGACCGCCATCACTATGCATAAGGGCTTGCTGCTCAATTCTTTGTTCAATGAACTGCCGCCATTTACGCTGTACGGCAGTTTCGTTTTTGAAGAAAGGTTCAAGATACTGTTTGCACATCGGCGGGCTCAATCTCATCGCTTGTATAGGATCTATATAAGCCAAAATACTCAATCTATCATGAACGTATTCGCCTTCAATAGACTTTAGTAGCTCACGCTTATACGTCTGGGCTGCTGGTACGACTTCTAATGGCTCAACTTTACGCTTGAGTGACTCATACTCTTTATCTAAATTGGTTATGTCTGTCTTCGATACGTTGTCTATATCGTTAATATTCATCGGTGGAAAAAAGCTTTGTAGATTTGCCCTCGTTAAACCCTCCAATACGAAATGTGAATTCTTGATTTGCTTGGCGGTATATTTTTTATTGTCAAAATTACCCTGCATATCGCATAGCTCATCTTGCCATTTATAGATCTCGGCTCGGGCGATATTAGTGACTGTCATTGCGGTAAGTATGGCGGCGATAGTCATTGCTTTCATGATTTCAGCTCCTGATTTAAGTCCTTTTATTTATCTTAGTATTTATAAAGATAATGTAGGGGAAAATATTACCCATCTTTATACTTTCTTTATACCCCACCGCGTTATCTTGACAACACTTTTATACCTCTCTCGGCATACTATTCCTATTAATAACTAAGCAATAAAAAAGTAATAAAAGATCAGTCTAACCATCGCTGATCTTCATTATTCATGGTTCATTGTGCGTTTTTGGAGAGTGTCATGGAAGTTTTTGCAGGGTTTCTAGCCCTCGGTTTATTCATCTATTTGTTATATGTACTGATTAAACCGGAGGCATTTTAATGACCATATATGCGCTTTCACAGCTGGTTATTTATTTAATCGTTCTATTTACCTTAGGGTATTTTCTATCAGGGTACCTGCTGCAAAGGATGCAAGCCCCTGTTTCTCGGCTTGAATCCCGTATTTTTACGACGCTAGGTATGATCGGTCAAGATACCAAGGGCAACCCTGCTTTTGGTATGAATTGGAAACAGTACGCGCTCGCCATTGTGCTATTCAATCTCATTGGATTGTTGGGGTTATTTGTGTTGCAGTTGGTGCAAGGACACTTGCCGCTAAACCCTGCCAATATGTCAGGCGTCACATGGGACTTGGCGATGAATACCGCCATTAGTTTTGTCACTAATACCAATTGGCAGGCTTACGGCGGCGAAAGTAACATGAGCTATCTGACCCAAATGATGGGTATGTCGTTGCAAAACTTCTTATCAGTCGCAACCGGTATCGTAGTGGCTTTTGCCTTAATGCGCGGTCTAGTATTTAAAAAAACCACGCACTTGGGTAATGCTTGGATAGATTTATGGCGCTGTAATCTTTATATTTTGCTGCCGATAGCGGTAATTATAGCCGTGCTGTTGATGAGCCAAGGCGTCATACAAACGCTATCCATGTATACCGATGTGCAGACCCTACAAGGTGAATCGCAAACGATTGCTTTGGGCCCTGTTGCCTCGCAGGAAGCCATTAAGATGCTCGGTACCAACGGTGGTGGATTTTTTAATACTAACTCTGCTCATCCGTTTGAGAATCCCACGCCCTTTTCTAATTTTATCCAAATGTTGGCCATCTTCCTTATCCCAACGTCGCTTTGTTTTTGTCTTGGCAAAATAAGCGGCAACCTCAAACAAGGTATCGCTATCTTAAGTGCTATGACGATCTTGTTCATAGCGATGTATTCTTTGACCGTCAGCAGCGAGCTTGCCGGCAACCCTTGGTTGGCGTCACAAGTTCAAGGTCTGACCGATGCCAGTGTGAGCGGCAACATGGAGGGCAAAGAAGTGCGTTTCGGCATTGTTGCCACGTCATTGTTTGCCACGATTACCACTGCCGCTTCGTGCGGAGCGGTCAACGCCATGCATGATTCGGTAGTGTTCTAAAAAGTATGCTGGCATTAGACGTAGCCATAATTGACATAAAAGAACACCAGATCGAATACTTTAAAGTGATTATCAAGCTTTTTTGAGAAGCAACAAGTCTTTCTAACCGCTCGTCTTAACCGGTGTCTAAGACGGCAGTTATTACCTTCAATGCCTACCGTATGTTGTTTGCCAATTCGTTTGTTATCACTTTTAAAGGCGGTTATAAAACTGTCCCAGTTGTCCATACTGATAGAGCCATAGCTGACTGTAAGCTGCTTAAGACGCGCTCTTAACTTCTTAGCCGTTTTTAGGTCACGTTTGCCCCAGACATAAGCGACAATCTCATTAGTTGCACGGTCATAAGCGTAGATGAGCCAGACTTTACGCTTCTTGCGATACACGTAAGTCCAGAACTCATCAACCTCTAAGCGTTCATAGTAGCGCTTCTTAGGCGCGATCTTATAAACAGATGAGCCTATGGTGCTCAATACTTTACCAATACTGACTGAGGCTATAACCGCTATGTCTCTAACGCCGCAACCATGAACCGTCATTAGCCGTATTTTATCTTCTATTTGAGAGTGACAACCTTGGTAGGTTAAAGCATGATCACCAATAAATTGTCGTTTGCAGTCCTTACACTGGTAGTTTTGCTTACCATAGCTTTTTATACCATTTTTCTTTAGACTAAGACTGTGACAGTCGGGGCAATTGATCTGTATTTGTGTCTTCATAACCTCAAATATATCATCTTGCTTTGACTGTCACCCTTCCTTTATTACCCCAGCATACTTTTTGATACACCACCAAATATTAAAACTGGATTTAAACGCTACTCGCTGATTTTCTAAGCTCATGGCGCAGTGTTTTACCTACGGTAGATTTGGGTAACTCGGTTATGAATTCAATATGGCGAGGGCATTTGTAGCCTGCTAGATTTTCTTTACAAAGCGCTTTTATCTCGTTTTCATTCAAACTCTGATCGGCTTTAACAACATAAGCTTTGACCGATTCACCTTGCCGTTCATCAACAATACCAACAACAGAACATTCGACAACTTTAGGATGAGTTTCAATGATGTTTTCGACTTCGTTAGGATAAACATTAAAGCCGCTGACAATAATCATGTCTTTTTTACGGTCATAAATTTTGATAGCGCCCTGCTCGTTCATAGACGCGATATCGCCAGTTTTTAGATAACCATCAGCAGTGAAAAAACCAGCATTGTCAAGATTATGATAACTAGCGATGACGTTATCGCCTTTGATACACATCTCACCCACTTCACCTAATTCGATAATTTCCCCTGCTTCATTACGGATACTAATATCGACTCCGGGTAGTGGCAGGCCGACATTGCCAGTGTACTCGGTGCCATCGAATGGATTGGCAGTGCCAACTCCTAGGGTCTCAGACATTCCCCACCCCTCTAAAATAGGCAAGCCCGTGACTTCAAGCCAGCGCCTTGCTGTCTCAGGGGTTGCTGCCATACCGCCAACCACGGTCAATTTGCATTCTGAAAAATCTAATTTGCTAAATTCGGGATTATTGACAAAAGCTTGAAACAAAGTATTGACGCCAGGAAGAAAGTGGAAAGGACGTTTAGCTAGAATCTTAATAAAGCCAGGAATATCACGTGGATTGGTGACTAAGGTGAGATGTTGACCTACGCTCAATCCTACTATCGAGCAGATAAAGGCATAAATATGATAAAGCGGCAGGGCAATAATACTATTCATCTGGATGTTATCAGCAACGTCCGCATAAACCGGTTTAAACCATTCAACGAACTGATAAGTCGCCGTCACCACGTTTTTATTGCTAATCAAAATACCCTTAGCGACACCCGTAGTGCCCCCTGTATATTGCAACATCAATAAGTCATCAGGTTTTATAGCAGGGCGAGAGTAAGGCAAGTTTTTGCCGTTTTTTAACAGTGACTTATAGCTAGTGACCTCATAATTAGCGTTAGATTTTAAATGATAACTAGGGATAGCTTTTTTGACATAGTTAGCGGCAAGGTTTACAAGTGTCCCTTTCGCTGTACCTAGCATGTCGCCAATTTTGCTAATGACAACAGTTTTGACTGGAGTATCTTTGACTATTTTTTCTAAAGTATTGCAGAAAGGCTCTAAGATAAAAATTGCCGCAGCATCAGAATCAATCAACTGATGTCTCAATTCGCGGGGACTATATAGTGGGTTGATTAAGGTCGTCACCATACCTGCGCGAACGATCCCTATAACAATAGGCAAGTACTGATGAACATTGGGCATCATAATACCGATGACTGAGCCTTTGGCTAAGCCTAAGTTCTGAATCCACGCGGCAATCGTTAATGATATCTGGTCAATTTGGGCATAAGAGTAGCTAACGCCCATATTGCTAGAGAACTCTCGATCAGCATATTCTATTAACTTATCATTGATTATATCAATCACGGTACTGTGCGGCGGGGCTATTTGGGCGTTCACCCCTTTTGGATAACCCTGTGTCCAAAACTTATCCATAACTTACCTTCCTTGGTAATGAGTTTAAAGAATAAATGATTTCAAAATTCAGCTTTGATAATTATTCTTTGATATCTTGCCATCCTATTGTTGAGTGATGCTCGTCCTGATGGGCAAATAGTGGATGTGCTTTGGCCTCTTCTAACGTCAGTACAGGAGTGGCGCAAACGTCTGTAGCCTCAAATGCTTGTTGCCAAAAATCAAGCGGCTGACTGGCAAATTTATCAGTAACCGCTTTAGCAGCTTCTTGACTAGCTGGCAGATTAGGCATAACTCCGCGCTGCCAATGAGCATCTTTGTACTGCGGCAGCTCTAAAACCTCACATAATCCTTGCCAAAATTTCAGCTCAAGCGAACCCACCGCCATGTAGCGATCATCTGAAGTTTTGTATAAGCGATAGCATGGTAATAACCCACCTAAAAAGTCATAGTGTGGTGGCGGATTTTGACCCGAGAAGCTCTTAACGAGCGTCCCCGTAGCTTTAGGCATAATCATATGATTGTATAAGCTATGCGTCATGCTGACTGCGACATGTCGACCTTTGCCCGTGCGCTGAGCAGCAAAGACCGCTGCAAGTAAGGCAATGACAGCCGTATCACTACCGCCTGCTAAGTCTGCAAACTGGACATTAGGCATTGCCTGATCGCCATCAGCCGTCTTGAGCTGGTCAAGTACGCCACTCATCGCCATAAAGTTAATGTCATGACCCGCTTTAGCCGCCCAGTCATGAGTGATGTTATCGCTATCAGCAGTGCCATAACCAGTAATAGATACCATGACCAGCTTTGGATTAATCGCATGCAGGGTCTTAGCGTCCAGTCCCATACCCTCAAGCACTTCTGGACGGAAGCTGTCGAGCATGACATCGGCGTTCTTAAGATGCTCCTTAATAGCCTCGATGTCTGCAGTATTACGGAAATCTATCTTTTCAATCGTTTTTCCATGATTTAAAGCATCGAACAATCCACCTAGAGCGCGAGCAGGATCGCCACCTTTAGGCTCGATTTTTATGATTTCTGCGCCCAAATCAGCAAGCAAACGTGTCGCAAAAGGTCCTGGTAGATTGCGGGTCAAATCAATGACCTGCAATCCTTGTAAGCAGTCGCTCATGCCATCCATAGCATTAGCTAAATTAGCCATCGAATCAGTCATCAGAGAAAACCTCACCACTTGACGCCATCTCTACTAGAATATTTGCCGGCTCAAAACGTTCGCCATATTGCTTGGCAAGTTCGCGACTACGGGCGACAAACTGCTCTACACCCATAGAATTAATAAACTGCAACGTACCACCTTGATGTGGCGTAAACCCCCAACCAAAGATAGAGCCAATATTGGTATCGGCCACTGAGCGTACAACATTTTCTTCAAAACACTTAGCGGATTCGTTGGCTTGAATAAACATCAAACGATCCACAAGATCTTGTTGCGATGGTTGCTCAGCGGTGGTTGGGTATAAGTTCACCAGCTCAGACCATAAGTGCTTGTCGCCTTTTTCTGGATACTCATAAAAGCCTTTGCCGTTCTTTTTACCTTCGCGATCGTGCTCTTTAACAAAAGCGCTAAGGATATTATAAGAAGGAGGCATCACCATCGTTTTGCCTTCGGCTTCCATATCCTTTTGCTGCTGCTCGATGACATGCAAGGCTAAGCTCAATGACACCTCATCTTGTAGCGCTAGCGGCGGCATAGGCATACCGGTTTTCATGCCAGCAACTTCGATACTACGTGGATGCACACCTTCACCTAGCATGGCGACGCCTTCTGATACATAGGTACCGAATACACGTGAGGTATAAAAGCCGCGACTGTCATTGACAACAATAGGAGTCTTACCAATTTGCAGCACGTAATCAAAAGCTTTGGCTAAGGTTTCGTCGTCAGTTTTTTCACCGACAATGATTTCCACCAAAGGCATCTTATCGACTGGCGAGAAGAAATGGAGACCAATAAATTGCTGCGGACGTTTGCTCGCTTCAGCCAGTCCTGTTATGGGCAAAGTTGACGTATTAGAAGCGTAAACCGCTGATTCTGGAATCACAGCTTCAGATTGCTGCGTACACTTGGCTTTGATTTCACGGTTTTCGAACACGGCTTCGATGATTAAGTCGCAATCTGTTAGATCGTCATAAGAGACAGTTGGGTGAATACGTGCCAGTAATGCTTGCTTCTTGTCTTCGGTAGAGCGTTTACGAGTGATCGCTTTATCCAAAAGATTGGTAGAATACCCTTTGCCTTTTTCGGCACCTGCCAATTCAGTATCGAGTAGTACCACATCTAGTCCTGCTTTTGCGCTGACATAAGCGATTCCCGCACCCATCATGCCCGCACCTAAAATACCCACTTTTTTAGTTTTATAGCGCTCAAAACCAGCAGGGCGTGACTGGCCCTTTTTGATGCTATTCAGTTGCGTCCAAAGGGTGCCAATCATGTTTCTAGATTCAGGGGATAGCACACAAGCGGCAAAGAAACGCGACTCAAGCTCGAGACCGGTGTCGATATCGACGATACAGCCTTCAAAGACGCAAGACATGATATGAGTAATCGCTGGATAGTTGCCGTGCGACTTTTGATTAGCCATCGCAGGCGCGATAGAGAATACTTGCACCACTTTAGGATGCATACTATTGCCGCCAGGGATTTTAAAGCCTTTTTTATCCCAAGGTTGCTGCGCTTTCGGATTGGCTTCGATCCACGCTTTCGCTTGCGCTAACATATCATCATTATCAGAGGCAGTAGCATCGATAAGACCGATATCTAAGGCGGCTTTAGGACGTAGCTCAATTCCTTGCGTCATCAGCTCAAGCGCTTTTTGAATGCCGACAAGTCTTGGTAGACGTTGAGTACCGCCCCCACCTGGCAATAGACCCAACTTAACTTCTGGTAGACCAAGTTTGGTTTTTGGAGAGTCAATCGCTATACGATAGTGACAGGCTAATGCAAGCTCTAGTCCGCCGCCTAAAGCCGTTCCCGTCATAGCGGCAACTACAGGTTTACCTGAAGTTTCAAGTTTACGTAGGCTACCTTTTAAGTCTTCGACTAAATCAAACGCTTGTTCAGCGGTCTCAATACGTGATAGTTGATCAATATCAGCGCCCACAACGAAGCTGTCTTTTGCTGAGGTTAGGATCAAGCCTTTAGCAGACTCATCATTAATAAAACTGTCCGTCATAGTGGCAAAAGCGTCGGTAAAACCATCGCCAATAACGTTCATTTTTCGATCGCTTTGATCGATAGTTACCATGACGATACCGTCATCATCACGTTGCGCTGAAAAGTTTGCTAGATTATTAATAATATCGATGCTGTCTGTATTTGTAGTCATTTTTTATCCTTTAAATGATCTCAAAATTATCATTTTTATGCATTAAATAGAGGGTTTATACGCGCTCAATGATAGTCGCAATTCCCATACCACCACCGACGCATAACGTCAGCATGGCGGTTTTAAGATCACGACGCTCTAACTCATCTAGTACGGTAGTCATTAGCATAGCGCCCGTAGCTCCTAGCGGATGACCCATAGCAATAGAGCCACCGTTTACATTGACAATATCAAGAGAAATACCAAAATCATGAGCGGTGTTCATGGGAACAGCGGCAAAGGCTTCGTTAATTTCCCAAAGATCAATATCAGAGGCTTGCATACCCGCTTTATCCAAGGCCTTTTTGCAGGCAGGTGTTGGACCCGTTAGCATAATGGCAGGTTCTGAGCCGATAACTGCGGCCATGGTAATCTTGGCACGCGGTTTAAGACCGGCTTTTTTCCCAGCAGCAGCGCTACCCACTAAGCATAGAGCGGCACCATCAACGATACCCGATGAATTGCCCGCATGATGCACATGATTCACTTTTTCGATAGTAGTGTATTTGTCCAAAATAACGCTATTAAATCCCATCTGACCGGGCATCACAAAAGAAGGATTCAATCCTGCTAACGTCTCAACCGTCGTATTCGGACGGATAGTCTCATCTTTATCTAGTAACAGCATGCCATTAAGATCTTTGACAGGCACCACTGACTTATCAAAATAACCTTTTTCCCAAGCGTTGGCAGCGCGGCGATGTGATTCAGTAGCAAATTCGTCAACATCAGTACGACTAAAGCCTTTGAGTGTGGCTATCGTATCAGCGCCAACCCCTTGTGGTACAAAAGCAGTTGCAGCGTTAACTCGTGGATCCATGTACCAAGCGCCACCGTCAGAACCCATTGGTACTCGGCTCATTGATTCGACGCCGCCTGCGACGACCAAATCTTCCATACCTGACATGACTTTGGCAGCCGCAAGATTGATGGATTCAAGCCCTGACGCACAATATCTAGAAAGCGTGACGCCAGCGACACTTTGATCCCAGTCGGCATCAAGCACCGCAATACGAGCAATATCAGAACCTTGCTCGCCTACAGGAGTGACGCAGCCAAGGACAACGTCATCTACTAAGCTGGTATCCAAGTTATGGCGCTGCTCCATCTCTTTTAATAAACCACGCACCAACCAGATGGGCGACGCTTGGTATAAAGAACCATCCTTTTTGCCTTTACCACGTGGGGTACGGATGCTGTCATAGATATAAGCGGTCTCAGTCATAAAAATCCCTTTTTACTTTTTTAAATAGGTAACAAATATAATTGCTAATAAATATCAAATTGTCGGCTGAATTATAAGTGATCAAAACTTCAATAAATAAATCCAGCAGCACTTCTCGAACAAAACGAGTTACATAAAGCGAGCAGCAAGCTCTTTCATAATCTCGTTGGTACCGCCATAGATTTTTTGTACCCGCGCATCAGCGTATAGGCGCGCAATAGGATACTCGTTCATATAACCATAGCCACCGAACAATTGCACACATTCATCGATCACTTCGCACTGCTTTTCAGTGACCCAATATTTGATTAACGAGGCATGAGGAATAGACAGCCTTTTTTCCATGATGGCATCTATCGCTAAGTCACACATACTATGAGCGGCTAGATAATTGGCATAACACTCTGCCATTTTGAATTTGGTGTTTTGGAATTTCCAAACCGGCTTGCCAAAGGCTTCACGTTGTTTGACATAATCAAGCGTCAAATTGATAGCCAATTTCATCGCGCCAATGCCTGTCAAGGCGATTAATAAGCGCTCACGAGGTAGCTCTTGCATCATTTGAATAAACCCCATCCCTTCTATCGGACCAAGCAGATTCTTTTGCGGGACGCGCACATTACTAAAAGAAAGCTCTGAGGTATCTTGGGATGTCAGGCCAACTTTATCCAAATTACGACCGCGCGCAAACCCTTCTAAACCATCAGTCTCTATTACAATGAGTGAGACGCCTTGCGCGCCTTTTTCGCGATCTGTCTTACAAGCGAGCAGAATGAGATTGGCATGCTGACCATTGGTAATAAAGGTTTTTGAACCATTAATAATATAGTCATCACCCTCTTTTATCGCATAAGTCTTCAGGGCTTGTAAATCAGAGCCAGTGCCCGGCTCAGTCATAGCGATAGCCGCGATATATTCGCCACTAGCCATTTTGGGCAACCACTCTTTCTTTTGCTCTTCGGTTGCATGGTTCAATATATAAGGAGCAACAATTCCTGAATGCACAATACCGCCAAAGCCTGACTGATTGGATTCTGCTTGCGCATAAATAATCGCGACTTCATCACGAAAATCGCCGCCACCGCCGCCATATTCTTCAGGCATTGAGGCACATAAAAAACCATTTTCGCCGGCTTCTTCCCAAGCCTCGCGGTCAATCATGCCGTTCTTTCGCCATTGCTCATCTTTTGGTTCCCAACCTTTAAACATTTTAAGCGCACTCTCGTAAACCATTTTGCGCTCTTCAGTCATCCAATTTGGGGCTAAGGTTTCGATACTCATATAGTCTTTCCTTGACGATATTACTTGGTGAAAAGTCATTAATTTAGAATTGTATAAAACCATAATAGTAGAATAGGTAATTATAATTACCTTAATATAAAACTATCTATTCATTTAAAGTTGCTTACTCTGCTAGATATACTAAAATAGTAAGTATGCGGTTGCAACTCATATTTTAACAATGGTAATTTATATTACTTTATCACTATAATATTATTTTAAAGGTCAGTGCGGCTTTATTAAAATAAAAAAATTTCATACAGCCGCACACCATCAAAAACTCAGTTTTTAATGAGGTGTAATAAAACTTTAATACGCAGCGTTGGAGTGAACAATGAAGGATAGGATATATATAGTTGAATTCAAATATTTTTCATACATGGAAACCAAGTGCAATCTATACATTAGCAGGGTTATCGAGAATACATCGGGTTTATATGGATTTGGTTATATAGTCATTAATGCCGTCATCAACTACAAACAGAGGAAGCTGATGTCGTATTTGTTGTAGTTGATCCAATGTAAAAGTACTACAAAGCAACTGAGTGACGATGTATATGTGATACTTCAAGCGAGGTTAACGTCGGAACTTTTTTATAGGGGATTGACTATAGGAGAATAAAAGGACAGTCTGCTTTTGGAAAGCTAGCGAAGAGGCAGTATTGGTAGCTAATGGCTTTTGAGCTTTGAGCTTTGAGCTTTGTCATTAGCTACCAATGCATGTACTATATTTTTTGACGCTCGTTGCGTGGTAGCTGCACTGCATAAATATGGCATACCACTCTGCAACCACTTATTTATAAAAGCTAAAGCTGTGGGAGTTTTGAAGTCTATAGGACTGTACTTTTATCCTTATCTTTAAAATGAGGACACGCCCTAGGTAAAATTTACGCGATAAAGGTCATCTCAGTGATAACAAAGTTATCGATCATATCCTTTGTCACTTTAACAAAGTTTTGAAAATGCTCGCTTTGTCCATGCTGCTCCATCAGCTCCTGATTTTCCCAAACCTCATAAGTGACAAAATTATTAGGATTGGCATTGTCTTGATGTAGGTTATACTGAATACAGCCTGTTTCAGCCTGTGACGCTTTGGTTAGCTTGAGTAGCTCAGATTTGGCTTGTTCAGTGTGTTCAGGTTTGATCTCAATAGTGGCAACGAGGGTGATGGCTTGGTTTGCTTGCGTGTTCATAATGGCTTCCTATGTTTATATACTATGATGATTTTGAGTGCATTCACTTTGTTATGGTATCCAATAAATGATCCGACTGACTATAAGTCTTATGTAGAAATCGATTTTAATACTGCCTGAGTTTGGCGTTTAAGCGCTGTAATGGCTTCTTTATTTAAAGCATCGGCATGCGGTTGACCGAACTCGCCTCTAGCATCGCCATGTGCCCCATCTTTAATATCATTATCAAAGTATTTGCCCGTATCATCAGAGAACTCATCCGAGATAGCCAACTCCGCTAGGATATTCGCCCCTTTATCTGCTGAGGACCAATATTGTCCGTAAGCCGCATCGACCATTTTGGTATTGAGTAACGAGCCTGGATTGACAGCAATCACACTGATACTATTGCCTGCGACGGTATCGGCTAAGTCCATACTCCACATCGTGAGCGCCAGCTTACTTTGCGCGTAGGCCTCTTTATCATTGAGATGCTCGTTTCCTGCAAATGCTTTATAGGATATCGGCGCTTGAGCTGCTGAACTTAGATTGACGATGCGCGCTTTATTAGATTTTTTGAGTAGCGGTAACAAGGCGTTGGTCAGCTTGTAAGGCGCTAAATAATTGACCACAAATCGTACGTCTAATCCGTCTTTGGTCATGGCCGATGCAGTGGTATAAATCCCTGCGTTGTTAATCAGCACATCAAGCTTTGACAGTTTTTCGCTTACTTCTACAGCCATATGACGTACTGCATTTAAATCTGAAAAATCAGCCACAAATCCATCAATATTATCTACCGCTGCACCTTTTGACACTGCTTTGACTTCTGTAATGACCCTGTTAAGTTTGTCAGCATCTCTGCCATGCAAATACACTCGATGTCCCGCTTCTGCTAACTTTAAAGCCGCAAGTTTACCAATACCATCAGTGCTGCCAGTAATTAAAATAGTTTTAGTCATGAGCCGTCCTTATGGTCTAAGTTGTTATTTGATTTTTAGAAGTGCGTTATATTGTATCCGTCGTCATGGCGATGATTGTAATGAAAATGTTGTGATTCAAATAGTAACCTAAGACCTCTACTTTTCTCTTCTTAAACGCTCAATAAGCCTGCCTGCTAGTGGGAATGACACCATTTGTGTCAGCGGAACGAGGATTATTGTCTCAATCAACACCACTACGGGCAAACTTAGACCTTGGGTCACAGGCTTTAATAGCGTTAATACGATTAAGAGCGTCGGATAAAGTCCAACATACCCTATTAATATGCGTATCAGCCTGTCTTTGGAATTCTGATTCATTGCCTACTACCTATTGATAAAACGATAAAAGAAAAACCTTTAAGCGACAAAAACAATAATTGTCGCTTAAAGATTGACTGTCTGTGAATATCCAACAAGTCACAAATTTATAAATGAAAATAAGGCCATTAGTATTAATGGCCTTATCTCAGTCACTGTTTATGTACTTTGCTATTCTTGATAGTAAGGATAATCACTGTAGCCCACATCAGTACCACCATACATCGTGGTAGGATCTACTTCATTCAACGGCCAGTTATTGGCAATACGCTCTGGCAGATCAGGATTGGCGATAAAAGGACGACCAAACGCGAATAAATCCCCATAACCTTTAGATAGTATATCGACCGACTTCTGCACAGTGTATTTACCCGCATAAATAATACGTCCTGAAAACTCAGCTCTGACTGCTTGATAAAAAGTGTCTGGTAAATCAGGCGCATTATCCCAATCAGCTTCTGCAATGGACAAATAAGCAATACCCGCTTGCTCAAGCAATTTGACTGCTTCGACATAGGTATGATGGGGATCTGACTCTACCAAGCCTAAATACACGCGCGTCTCATCCGTACTCGCAAATAATGGCGCAAAGCGTACGCCTAAACGATCAGCACCCACCACATCACTGACAGCAGCGACGATTTCTTTTAAGAAGCGCAAACGATTGGTCAACGACCCACCATATTGATCATCACGGTGATTGGTGTGCTCAGAGATAAACTGATTGACCAAATAACCGTTAGCACAATGCAGCTCTACCCCATCAAAACCCGCCTCCAATGCATTGCGCGCAGCGGCCGCATACATCGTTACCAACTCACCAACTTCATCGGTACTGAGAGCGCGTGGCTCACTTGGATCAGCCAATGCACCTGCACCTGGACCTGTTTCAATAAATACTTTGACGTTATCAGCGGTAATATCAGACGGCCCTACCGGCTGAGCACCATTAGGCTGCAAGCTGGTGTGCGACACACGGCCTACATGCCAAAGCTGAGCAAAAATAATACCGCCTTTGTCATGTACTGCTTGCGTGACTTTTTTCCAACCTTCAACTTGGGCTGATGAATGGATACCTGGCGTCCAAGCATAACCTTGACCTCTTGGCTCAATCTGCGTACCTTCCGTCACCATAAAGCCTGCTGACGCACGCTGTGCATAATAGCTGGCCATTAAGTCATTAGGGATATTGTCAGGTTGCGTGCTACGAGAGCGTGTCAATGGCGGCATTACGATACGGTTGTTGAGCGTATAAGGCCCAAGTGCTACAGAGGAAAATAATGTCTTTGTATCTGGAATAGTTTGTGTCATAAGTATCTCTTTTAAAGCAGCTGATGGCTTATTATTGAATGTATTGAGCCTGTTTTAATGCTTAATAGCTCATTTAGTGGCTACTTAAGCAATGTTGGTCAGCATAGCGTTTTGCAGGTACAATTAGAAACAACCGTTTCTTGTTTAAGATACAATTATTAATGGTATTAATTATGGATGGTATGAACCGGCTTGATATCAAGCAGCTTAGGGTGCTTCAGTCACTATTTGATCTAAAAAATCTCTCAAAAGTTGCACGCAAAATGGGACTGACGCAACAGGCGATCAGTGAGCAGTTGCGTAAGCTACGGGATTTGTTTGATGATCGTTTGTTTATCCGTCAAGGTAATAGTATGGTGGCAACGCCAAAAGCACTGTCGATGCGGCAACCGATTGACGATATATTAAAACAGTTAGAAATGTTGTTAGAGCCCGAGGTGTTTACGCCGCAAACCTATAAGGGTGTGTTTACGATTAGCGCAACTGACTATGCAACGCAGGCATTATTACCACAACTGTTTAATATAACGCGCCGTGAAGCGCCTGATTTGAGGTTGATAGTGCGCGACTTTGCTTCAGATAACATCAATCAGCTGATTGCGGCAGGTGAACTTGATCTACTCATTACCTTTCCCGAATTTATTCCTGATAATTTATCGTATGTGACGCTGCTTGAAGAGCAACATTTATGCATTACTGGTTGTAAAAACACCTTTGCAACAGAGGCACTAACACTGACACAAATCGCCGCACAGCCGCAACTGGTGGTATCGCCTTCGCGTGCTAATTTGCGCGGCTCTCATGACCAATGGTTCGCTGAAAAAGGCCTTAAGCGAAACATCGTGATGTCAGTACCTAGCTTTTCAGCCGTGCCAGATATTCTGCATACCACCGACATGATTGCCTTTTATCCTGCGCGACTACTGCCAAACGATAAAGTTAAAGAGCTTAAAGTAGAAGCCTTACCGCCCACCTTTAAGGTAATAGCCGCTTGGCATCCACGTACTAATGACAGTGGTATACATCGCTGGTTAATTGAGCAATTAAGAAAATTATAATAAATGTTCATCGCTATTTTATAAAACTGTCACCTGTCACCTGTCACCTGTTACCTGTTACCTGTCAGATAAATTTGAACAACCATTCAATAACCCTTACAATGCCTAACAGACCTATATTAGCCATTTTATTTGCATTTGAGCATTCACTCAAATTAAACCACATTGTTTGCATGTATTGCCCTATCTTTGATAAGGCATTCGAGTGGTTTAAGTTTGGGTAAAAGACTTTATCAGCTCAAGCTTAAGACAGCTGCTAGTAAGTCTGAGTAGTTATTTTGATCTACAAACTAAAAAACCATATGCAACGACGAATAATAAAAAAGTAGATTATAGTAAGACTGATGACATAACGATGCGTCTAGAAGTAAGACTTTTTTAAATGCTGTCATCCACATCCGCCCCTTTGCATGACTATTTTGCATGACTATATAGCTGGATAATCCATGATTAAAAAGATAGTTTTAATATTAGCCGTATTGATGTTAGTCATTGGCTTTTTTTACTTTGACCTCAACGAACTATTGACGCTTGACGGCTTAAAAGGGTCGATGGCGCAATTTAACGACTATAAAGCGCAATCACCACTATTAATTATCGGTGGGTTCTTTTTACTTTATGTCGTCGTCACCGCCCTATCCTTACCTGGTGCAGCTATTTTAACCTTAGCAGCTGGAGCGTTATTTGGCTTATGGCAAGGCTTATTGGTCGCCTCATTTGCCTCTAGTATTGGTGCGACACTGGCCTTTTTAACCTCACGTTATTTACTGCGTGATACGATTAAACAGCGCTTTCCGGAACGCTTAGCAGCCATTGACTCTGGCGTTGAAAAAGAAGGCGGGTTTTACTTATTTACCCTGCGCTTAGTGCCGATATTTCCGTTCTTTTTGATTAATTTACTCATGGGCGTCACTGCGATTAAAGCGAGGACATTCTACTGGGTCAGCCAAGTTGGTATGCTCGCCGGCACCTTGGTTTACGTCAATGCAGGTACACAGTTGGGGAAAATCGATAGCCTTTCAGGTATTTTATCGTTTAATTTAATTGTCTCATTTGCGTTGTTAGGTTTCTTCCCATTAATAGCAAAAGGGATATTAAATATGCTAAAAAAACGCCGCGTCTATAAAAACTACAACAAACCTAAACAATTCGACCGTAATATGATTGTGATTGGCGCTGGTGCTGGCGGGCTAGTCACCAGCTATATTGCAGCCACCGTCCGAGCAAAAGTGACTTTAATCGAAGCGGGTGAAATGGGTGGCGACTGCTTAAATTATGGCTGTGTACCGAGTAAAGCTTTGATTAAAAGCGCAAAAGTCGCAGAACAGATGCGCAATGCTGAGCGTTACGGCTTAGAAAATACACCACCAAAGTTCTCATTCAAAAACGTCATGAGCCGTATCCATAAAGTCATCGCTGATATCGCGCCAAACGATAGCGTCGAGCGTTATACGGAATTGGGTGTCGAAGTGCTAAAAGGTTATGCCAAATTCATCGATCCGTGGACGGTAGAGATTGCGCTAAACGATGGCGGCACGCAAAAACTCACCGCACGTTCCATTGTTATCGCTACTGGCGCGCGTCCATTTATCCCAGATTTGCCGGGTTTGGAAGAAACCGGCTATGTGACCAGCGATACTATTTGGAACAAGTTTACCGAGTTAGAAGAAGCACCGAAAAAGCTAGTGGTACTTGGCGGCGGGCCAATCGGTTCTGAGCTAGCACAAGCTTTTGCACGCTTAGGCTCCAATGTTACCCAAATCGAAAGAGGCGCGCGTCTCATGAAAAAAGAAGACGTGGAAGTCTCTGAATTTGCACACAAAGTACTCGTCGAGAGTGGCGTGAATGTCTTAACCTCGCATCAAGCGATTCGCTGTGAAGCTCGCGATGGTAAAAAATTTATTATCGTTGAAGCGCAAGACGACAGTACAGTTAAAAAAAGCGGTACAGATAAGCAAGAGATCGCTATTGAATATGACGAATTGCTTTGTGCCGTTGGACGTAGTGCGCGCTTAGAAGGCTATGGCCTAGAAACCTTAGGGATTGAAACTGAACGTACCATCGAGACCGATGACTATTTAGAAACCCTCTACCCCAATATTTACGCTGCTGGTGATGTCGTTGGCCCTTATCAGTTTACTCACGTGGCCTCCCATCAGGCATGGTACGCCGCCGTAAATGGTTTGTTTGGGCATCTAAAGAAGTTTAAAGTAGATTACCGCGTGATTCCGTGGACGACTTTTATTGATCCAGAAGTCGCACGCGTTGGCTTAAATGAGCAAGAGGCTATTGAAAAAGGCATCGACTTTGAAATTACTCGCTATGACTTTAAAGATTTAGATCGTGCGGTGACGGAAAGCGCCAACGATGGCTTTATCAAAGTCATTACGCCGAAAGGCAAAGATAAAATACTCGGCGTGACCATCGTCGCTGAGCATGCTGGAGACATCATGCCGGAATTTATATTAGCGATGAAGCATGGCTTAGGGCTGAATAAAATACTCGGCACCATTCATATGTACCCGACATGGGCGGAGGGTAATAAATACGCGGCTGGTGAATGGAAACGCAATCATGCGCCTGAAACGGTATTAAACTGGCTTGAGAAATATCATACATGGCGTCGAGGGTGATTAGCTTTCCAGTGAAACTCAATGCTGTTGGCACTCATTAGTTTATCAACTTTTAGACGATCGATTTGCTTTAGAAATAAGTGCTGTTGGTACAAATTTTCTTCGCTTGCTGTGTGACTTCGTCACTCCAGAGGCTTCAAAAAATTTATCCCAACAGCACTCTTCAGAATATATGACTGAATGACGTTTAACACGGGTTATAACGAGAACATAAATGTACGTTATTAAATCTTTACTAGCTTTGCCAACGCTAAAACATCTAAGCCGCTATAGCACCTATGCTATGGTGCTTAGCGTTTGCATTGGCATATCAGCAAGCACTGCCTCACCCACTACCGATGACCTTAATCAAACTTTATCATCTTGGCAGCAGATAGAAGCCCAAGGTAAAAACCAAGACGTTTACTTCTATGCATGGGGCGGTGACCCGCAAATAAATGCCTATCTACAGTGGGCCGCTGAAGAAGTGGATGACAAATATAATATTAATTTGGTTCATGTCAAATTGAGCGACACCAGTGAAGCCGTTAGTCGCGTACTCGCGGAAAAGTCTGCCAACAACAATGATAAAGGCAGCGTTGATCTCATCTGGATAAATGGCGCAAACTTTGCCACCATGAGTGAGAATTCGTTATTACTGAAACAATGGGCGAACAAGCTGCCTAACTTTGCCTTGACCGATCCAGAGAATAATCCTGCCGTTAACTTTGATTTTGGTGTACCGACTAATGGTATGGAAGCACCATGGGGACAAGCCTCGCTGACCTTTTATTACGACAGCTTATCAACTAACAAGCCACCAACCACTTTAAATGAGCTAGTCAATTGGACAGCGCAAAACCCCGGGCGTTTTAGCTATCCAAAGCCACCTGACTTTTTAGGCATGAGCTTTTTAAAATACGCTTTAGTCATGCTGCACGAGCAGCAAGATGCGAATACAGGCAAAAATATCAAAGCACAGCTCAACTTGCCAGCCACTGAGCAAAATACAGATATTATATTAGCCCCTTTATGGACGTTTTTAGATGATTTGCATCCCACCTTATGGCGCAAGGGTGACCAATTTGTGCAAACGGGCGCGCACATGCGGCGTTTGGTCGATGATACCGAGCTTAGCTTAGCCTTTAGCTTTTCCGCGCCTGAAATTCCTGCGGCCGTGCAGCGTTATGACTTACCCAAGAGCATTCGTAGCTATGCCATGAGCGATGGCAGCTTAAGCAACACCCATTTTGTGGCGATTCCTTATAACGCCAGCCACCCACAAGCCGCGCAGCTAGTGGCAAACTTCTTGCTAAGCCCAGAAGCACAGGCTAGAAAGCAAACGCCTGCTGTGTGGGGTGATAAAACCGTACTCGTCCAATCGACGCTCGACCCTGAGCAACAAGCGCTATTCAAGACTAACAAACCGCATCCGAGCGCCCTACCTGTTGACGCTATAAAACGTACCGTGAATGAACCACATCCGAGCTGGGTTGATGCCATTATGCAAGGCTGGCAGACACGTTATGGAGTCAGCCCATGAGTAAAGATTCTAATAATAAAAGGGAGAAGAAAAACGTCAATTCCGCAACAAGCACTGGCATAACCGCGCCTTATAAAACAGATCTATTTACGCGTACCGTCTCCTTGAGTCCGACATTTTTACTGCTGCTACTGATATTACCGGTACTCGGTGGTTTACTCAGCGTGCTGTTACCTGCCTTTAGCTGGGTGCCTGCACTTGAGCAAACGACTTTTGGTCTACAAGGCTTTAACGATCTTTGGCAGACGCCTGGTCTTATCCAAATGGTAGCGTTGAGCATCGCTACTGGATTAATCAGCACGCTATTCGCTTTTGTCATGGCCTTAATGATATTGGCGGCATTTTTTAATAGTATTTGGCTGACCCGTATTGAGCGTTTGCTGAGTCCAATCTTGGTCATTCCTCATGCAGCGGCAGCCATCGCGGTTGGCTTTTTGATTGCGCCTTCTGGTATGTTTTCGCGCCTTATTTCACCGTGGCTAAGTGGCTGGGAGTTGGCGCCAGGCGGTATGTTTCCACATGACCCGTACGGCATCAGTATTATTTTAGGTTTGACGTTAAAAGAGCTGCCATTTTTATTACTTATGGCACTAGGGGCTTTGGCACAACCAGAGCTTGGTAAAAAGCTGCGTCAACAATATAAAGTTGCGCTAAATCTCGGCTATTATCCCATCACTGCCTTTTTTAAAGCCGTACTCCCTGTCCTCTATCCTTTTTTACGTTTGCCTATCTTAGCCGTTCTTGCCTATGCCAGTGCCAGCGTAGAGATGCCATTGATATTGGGTCCAAACACGCCGCCAACGCTAGCGGTTACTATCATGCAATGGTTTAACGATGTGGATTTAAACCTACGTATAAAAGCCTCGGCGGGCGCGTTATTACAATTGGCATTGACGGGTAGCTTAATCGCCTTGTGGCTTGGTAGCGAGAGAGCGATAAAAACTTGTTTTAACAGCACGTTGATAAATGGCAAGCGCCACTATGCCGATGCATTATGGCAAAAAATCACTGCCGCGTTGACCACTGTATTGATTGGCTTTATTTTGCTGGCGCTCATTGGTCTGGTCATGTGGTCAGTAGCTGGTTTTTGGCGCTTTCCCGCCGTATTGCCAGAGCAATTGGTGTTATTACATTTTCAAAGTGCCTTTACGCAAATGGGTACGCCATTATTTAATACCATCACAATCGGTATCGTGAGCACCGTATTTGCCATTGTGCTGACTTTATTATGTCTAGAAGCTGAACAATTAAGTAAAAAACCACTCTCAAAATTTACCAGTTTCATTATCTATTTGCCACTGTTAGTGCCGAGCATTGCGTTTCTATTTGGTTTGGTATGGCTACAGCAACTGGTAAATAACCAAACGGCGTTTTTTAATGTGGCGTTTACCCATCTGCTTTTTGTACTGCCTTATGTGTTTTTATCGCTTGCCAGTAGCTACAGGCGTCTAGACCCGCGTTTTGCTCATGTAGCCGCAAGCCTTGGTGCAACTCCTGTTAAAGTATTTTTGCAGGTAAAATTACCACAATTATTTGCGCCGCTGTTAATTGCTATCGCCCTTGGTTTGGCAATCAGCTTTGGTCAGTATTTGCCGACATTATTGGCAGGTGGCGGACGAATCGCCACCATCACCACCGAAGCGGTGACTCTCGCAAATGGTGCCAGTAGGCGCACCAGTGCGGTGTACGCTATCATCCAAATGATACTGCCATTAATTGGCTTTATATTGGCATGGGTGTTGCCGAAGTATTTCTTTAAAAGTGGCACTCGTTAGAAATAACATCTATAAGCGCTCCACTTTAAAGAAACAGCCTACGTTCGTCCATACTAAGTTAAGAGTCAGGTAGCTGTGAAAATATCAGTCGTTAAAAACACAAAAAAGGGTCCTTGATGCAATCATCTTTACAGATAAAAGACTTACAGTTATATCGACAAGGCAAGCTATTACTAAGCCTAGATGAGCAAATTGCTGGTGGTGAAATATTGACTGTCATGGGCCCATCTGGCAGTGGTAAATCGAGCTTATTGAATTGGCTAACAGGTACCTTACCAAATGGTTTTACCGCTACTGGTGAGGTCTGGTTGAATGATGAAAATGTAAGCTACTTACCTACGCACCTGCGTCACATTGGAGTACTGTATCAAGATGCCCTACTGTTCTCACATTTATCGGTAGCGGGTAATATTGCTTTTGCGATGCCTAAAAGCAATAAAATGGGCGATAGAAAACAGCGTAGTGAAAAAATAGAACAGGCGCTGGCACAAGTGGGATTAGCAGGCATGGGAAATCGCCATCCTGACAACCTATCGGGCGGACAACAAGCACGAGTGGCACTACTGCGCACCTTGCTCAGCGAGCCAAAAGCGATACTACTCGATGAGCCTTTTAGCAAGCTCGATACCCAGCTGCGAGTAGATACGCGCCAATTGATATTTGAGCAAATTCGTACTCATAAACTCCCCGCCATCATGGTCACGCACGATCATAGCGATGCTGAGGCCGCAAAGGGTAAAGTGATTCATTTAGACTTGTAGCTCTAAACCTGTAGTCTTAGAATTATAACCTTAAACATTGAAGCGAAATACAAAAGGCAAGCGCATGCTAGACAAATTTCTCACGCCCATGATTAAGCCGATACTAGCCCCTGTGGTCGTTGTATTACATAAACGCGGCATCACGGCTGATCAACTCACGGTGGCGGGCTTTTTAATCGGCATGTTAGCCTTACCATTACTGGCATTTGAGCTTTGGTATGGCGCACTGGCAGCAATTGTATTAAACCGTGTTTTTGATGGCCTTGATGGCGCGCTAGCTCGTCATGCACAGCAAAGCTCAAGTGCAGGCGGCTACTTAGATATTACGCTCGACTTTTTATTTTATGCAGCAGTTCCGCTAGGCTTTATCTTGGCAAATCCTGAACAGAATGCCATTGCAGGTGCTTTACTACTCGCCGCTTTTATTGGTACAGGCTCTAGCTTTTTAGCGTTTGCCATCGCGGCGGAAAAGTTTAAACTGGATAAACCACAGTTCAAATATAAAAGTTTTTATTATTTAAACGGTTTGACGGAAGGCACCGAAACCATTGCGCTGTTTGTGGCCTTTTGCTTTTGGCCACAGCACTTTGTACTACTCGCTAGCATTTTTGCCACGGCCTGCGCGATTACGATTTTTACCCGTATCCATAGCGGCTATCATACCCTTAAACAGTTAGAGACTGATGCTATAGTCGGTTCAAAATAAAAAAATATGGTCACAATATACTGCTGGTTTAAACCCTTAAGAGGTAAGCAATGACTAACGAAGTATGGTGGCGGCTTGGGTTTTTTTTGAGCATTTTAGTGATTATGATGCTGATTGAATGGCGCATGCCTGCACGCACCGCGCCGATCAAAAGCCGTAAACGCTGGTTCGCTAACTTTGGCTTGGTGTTTGCGTCATCCGTTATTGCTCGTCTAGCCGTGCCTGTCGGGCTAACCGCTGTGGCGCTTAATAATCAGCAGCATGGAATTGGTCTATTTAATATTATCAATTTGCCAAGCATTGTTGTCATCATATTAAGCTTAATATTACTCGACATCATTATTTACTGGCAGCACCGATTATTCCATCGCGTGCCTATTTTATGGCATCTGCATAAAGTCCATCACGCTGATGCGCATGTTGATGCCAGCACAGGACTTAGGTTTCATCCTATTGAAATCGTTTTAAGCATTTTAGTGAAGCTCGTTGCCGTCAGCTTATTGGGCGTCCCTGCCATCGCAGTACTGATTTTTGAGATTGCGCTAAATGGCTTAGCAATGTTTAACCACGCCAATATCCGCCTGCCACCTGCCATTGAAAAACCTGTTCGTCTGATATTAATGACGCAGATTTTGCACCGTATTCACCACAGCCAAAGCGTCAGCGAGACCAACTCAAACTATGGTTTTAGCGTGATTTGGTGGGATTGGATTTTTGGTAGTTATAAAGATGAAGCGACGAAGTCTGATAACGAGCTAAATATTGGGCTAAAAGAATATCCGTCACCCAAACAGAACGCCTCGCTATGGGGGTTGCTCGTGATGCCGTTTAAAAATAAAGCCTTTATAAATAAGTCATTCAAAGATTAGTATCAGTTGAATAAAAGAGCCTGCACAATAATGAGGAAGGAATACGTTATGACCAATTCAAAAACTCCACTTAGAATAGATATCATATCGGACGTGGTTTGTCCTTGGTGCGCCGTTGGTTATGGACAGTTGGCTGAAGCACTAAAGCAAACGGACACTGAACATGAGATTCATTGGCATCCGTTCGAATTGAACCCTGATACGCCAAGTGAAGGGAGAAATTGGCGTGAGCATATCGCCAAAAAGTATGGTTCTAGTAGAGAGGAGTCTGATGCCAGTCGTGCCCGAATCACTGAGGCTGGCGCAGAGGTGGGATTTGAGTTTAACTTTACCGAAGAAACTCGCACCTATAATACCTTTGATATGCATCAACTGCTGCACTGGGCAGATCAGCAAGGGCACATGCATGAGTTGAAGCAAGCGTTATTCATGGCTCACTTTACCCATGCTAAAAACCTCTCTAAAAGAGATATATTGGCAGATATTGCAGCACAGATTGGCTTAGATCGTAGTGAAGCACTCGCGGTATTAGAGGATCAACGCTTTGCCGAAATAGTACGTCAAGCGCAGCAGCACTGGCGGCAGCAAGGTATCCAAAGTGTGCCCTCCTTTATCTTTAATCAAAAACACTTGGTTAGCGGTGCACAAGGGGTAGAGAACTTCAAAAGTATCTTGCAGCATTTAGCAGAACTACCAGAGTAAAAAGCATTTTTGATTATTTCAAAATTGATTTGGCAAAATCAGTTATTAAAATCCAGATATAAAAAAGGGCAACTCAAAATTTAATATTTGAGCAGCCCTTTTCTCATTTATTCATACCGATAATTGACCTTATTGCATATTGCTTGGTTCTCAGCTTAGCTTTTAATTATCCTAAAGATCACTCTTGCCTAAACCAGTTAGCAGTCTAATTAACAAACGCGCCATTACGCATGTTTTCTATAGACAATGCCATATCTTCAGCCAATGCTTGCACCGCTGCACTATCAACATCACGCTGAGCAAAGGCACGCAAGCCCATCACTTCAGCCTGCAAGCGTCGCCCCAGCCTAGTCGCATCAAGATCACTATCAAGCTCGCCTAGGCGCTGCGCCTCAACGAAACACTTTGTAAAACGTGTTTCCATGCCAGCCAGTAATTTTTCTACTTTATCTAACGCTGATTGCTCACGAGCACCAAGCTCGAGTAAGCTTTTGACCAACATACAAGCTCGACTCGGTATCTTTTGATCACAGATACCGCCAAGCTGACGCATATAAGCCGCCAATCCTAATAAAGGGGACTCGTGGCTGGCGAGTATGCGTTCAAGCTCAGTCAGCGAAGCGTTAGCATAATGATCGAGTGCTTCTTGAAACAGCCCATCCTTATTACCAAACGCCGCATAGATACTTCCCGGCCGCATATCGAGAGCTTGTTCGATATCTTTTAAGGAAGTGGCATGAAAGCCCTTTTGCCAGAACAGCTGTATAGCACGCTCCAAGGCTTCGTGACGATTGTATAGTGTGGTACGTGACATAATATCTTCCAACTTCTCAAAGCCATGACCTCTATATGAAGTCAGCATGGCTGTATCGTTTGAGTAATTAGCCAATTTTATCTTGAATGATTGCTCAAGTCCAGTTAAAGTAGGCGTAACCAGCCTTTAATGGAATGCTTAGCAAGGTTTACGCTAACTTATTCACAAACACTCATTACCCAATAATTAAATAAGTTTTTTAACCCTCATCACTCACATTAATACAACACCTCAAAGGATAATATGATGCAAGCAAAAGATACTCAAAAACTCCGCGCCGGTAGTCAATTCCCTGACATACAAGTACCAATGTTAGATGGTGAAATGAAAACCTTAGGCAAGCCTGAAAATGGTCACGATTGGAAGTTAGTGGTGGTTTATCGCGGTAAACATTGCCCGATCTGTACTAAATATCTCAATCAATTAGAAACGGTAAAATCATCATTCGCTGATGCTGGCGTCGACATCATTGCTGTATCAGGTGATAGTAAACAGCAGCTAGAGGCGCATTTAGAAGAGCTGGATATCAGCTTTCCAATAGCTTATAGCTTGACTGTTGAGCAGATGAATACCTTGGGGCTTTATATCTCCGACCCACGTTCTGAAAAAGAAACCGATCATCCTTTTGCAGAGCCTGGTGTCTTCGTTATTAATGCTAAAGAAGAGATTCAAATCATTGACATCTCTAATGCCCCATTTGCCAGACCTGAGCTTGAAGCCCTTGCCAACGGATTGTCTTTTGTTCGAAAAAACGACTACCCTATTCGTGGTACCCATGTTTGATTGCAGAGGGCTATATGATACTTCAAACGAGATGAATGCTGTCACGTTTTTATAATAGACTGTCTGTCTATTTCAGTACAACAGTGAAAGCATCTCCTTAAAATAAAAAACTTCAAGCTCTATATACTATAGCTTGAAGATTTTTTTATTAATCCAGTACTGGTTGATTATATTTAATCAACGAAACTATAGTCAGTGAAAAGTAATATCGATACACGACGCCCTGCTGATATCAATTTTTCTTGCTTGCTGTGCCTGCGCAGACAGAGGCGACAAAAAATTAATATCAGCAATACCCTAGAGCGTGTCCTCAATTCAACCGATAGCAATCTAAATGGGCTAAAAATGGTTAAATCTTGCCAAACATCGTCAAATAGCT
>NZ_JBEOOY010000029.1:0-27438 GCF_040309585.1 Psychrobacter sp. GW64-MNA-CIBAN-0177 | reverse complement strand
GTATATAAGTATATAAGTATATAAGTATATAAGTATATAAGTATATAAGTATATAAGTATATAAGTATATAAGTATATAAGTATAACTAAAAATGTACGTCACATTACTACTAATAGCAATACTTCATAGTAAAAATAGCATCACCTTTTCTAACTAGCGTATATCCATCATGATAGACGTCCTGTATCAAAGACAGCATAACGAACTGCCTACTACCAGGTAAATTACCGCTGTTGAATATCAATTTGAGCTACTAAAAGGAATACGTTAGCCACTCATATTCGTTATAATCTGCTCACCAATCAAAACCACCAATCGTTAATGAGGAAACCACTATGGTGAAGTGTCACTTATCGACCATCATGGGCGAAAGACGCCTTAAAATTGCCGATGTCGCAAGGGATACTGGCATCAATCGTGGCACCATTACTCGCATGTATCATGAAGAAGCCACCCGAGTTGATCTAGATGTCATCGAGTCTTTATGCACGTATCTTAGAATCAATGTTGGTGATTTATATGAAATCATAAATGAGGACAGCAGTGAGTCGCCTGAGTGAACACCTTCGCTCATAAGACATTATCACCTTTAAAAGTATAAAAAGACCTACAGAAGGTTATTTTCTCTTGCAATAGATTAAAATATAGGTATAATTTGACCTGTAGTAAGTCATTTTATCCATTATTTATACACAATAATCTGCAGGAGAATACTAATGAATAACAATCTATCGCGGCTCAACAGCTGCGCTTGGTTTAGTGAACAGACTAAAAATTTAGCCTCTAAGCTGTTATTCAGCTTACAAGTACAGCAAGGCGTACAACTGGCATCATTACTTGGTGTTGACGCTATTCTTTATAATGATGAAGCGATTTATGTCTGGGTGCAACGACAGCTGGATGATGGTCTTATCGTTGACGACTACACTTTAAGCATCCTTGAAACTGCTTTTATAGAGTTGGTCACAGCTTACACTGACCAAGCAGCCTAGTCACTTTAGCTTATATTTACAGACTTCTTGTTTAACAAGAAACAATAACCCTTAAAGCCAGATAAAGTGTCATTATCTGGCTTTTTAATATAGACAAAGATAACGACAATCAAACAAGCCTTTTTTCAGTCTTATATGTTTCAGAAGACGCACTTTTGGGCAATATAGCTCACTATTGCCATACGTCTTTACTCAGTCGGTTTCGCGCGCGTCAACCCAGCTATTTTATAATAAACAAAGCCTTTTTCATCTCTCAAAACGCTTTTACTGTCTGCTCTGACGCACCAGCTGATCACATCAGGCTGCTCTTTATTAACATCACAAGCCAAAATAAACTGCGCACTTTGAGCATTATTAAAGGCCTGTTTCCAACCCGTTTCAAGCTCATCGATGCCGCGCTGTAGCTCTGCTTGCTGCTGTCTCATTTCTGCAATCTCATCAAAGCTTGGCACATACCAAAAGATCAGGGCCACAAGGCTTATTATCACAGCTGCCATACAGGCGGCGGCCACTGCTGCTATCCTTTTAATACTCATGGACTCAATAGACTTGTAAATCTTATCCAAGTCTTTTTCAGCCTCCTCTTTTACTTCTCCAATCCGCTTTTTTGTAGCGGTCTCAAGCGCCTCAATATCGGTAATAATCTGCTTATGACCAGCTTGGTACTGATTGGTAAAGAGTGCAAGACTGTCCGCACTAGCGCCAAGCTTATCAGCCACCGCTTGCATGGTAATCACTTGCGCCTCTATGCTGGCGTTTTTAGCAGTGACGACCGCCTGTACAGCCGTATCAATCTGCTGTTTCATATCGGTGATGATACCCGCTATTTTGTCATCATAACGACGCGGCATTTCAGTGTCAGTAAAGGTGGTCACTGCCGCTTGAAGCTGCTTTAATACAAGTTCTTGATACTGACTCAATGCCTTCGAGGCACTGCTTGCGCTACCATCCAGCTTTTGAGTAACTGAAGTCATCTCATCTATCTTGGTATCGATACGGCTAAGAGAGTGATCAAGGCGCGTTGCCACTACATCGTCAGCTTGTCCAATCAGTGCTCGCAGAGCTTCGATCACAGGTTTGAGTCTGGTCACGAGATTAATAAGCTCGTCGTGAATGTCCTGCTCATTGCTATTGTCTTTATTCATGGGATGCTCATTATCATAATGCCGCCTAAAATGGACGTGGTGATGGGTAGCGGCGTGTTTGTGCTTGTTCATGCGCTTGGATAGCGCTCTTCGTTTTTTGCAGGTGATCTGTCACGGTTTGCGTGAGCGTTGCCGCATCTATGGTGATAGCAGGAACGTGCTCAAAGCGCTCATTGATCTGGGTTAATACCTCGACCTTATCTTGATTGTCAGGCAAGCGCTCAAGCTGTTGCCACAGCGATGTTGCTGCCTTCTGCACCTGCGTTGCAATTTTTTTGGCATCGGTGTCTCGTAAACTCTTTTGTAGTGTCGTAAAGCTGTCAGCGCGTTTTAGAGTGGTGAATATAAATGCTTGTGCGGCAACCGCCTCAGCCGCGTTGATCACTTCGATCGGTGCATCAACGGCCTTAAAATCAAGGGTATCAACGCGGTCACGCACCCGTACCACTAAATTGTCAAATCGATCTCGATATGCTTTGGTCTCATTGATTCGCTGACGCTTAAGAGATGCCTGCTGCCGTCTCTGTTGTAAAGCTACTCGCCGCCTGATTAAAGCCTCCTCTCGTGCGCGCTCAGCCTCTTCCTTAAGCTTTGCTTGCTCATGTGCTTTATTGAGCTGGTGGTGAAGCACCATCGTACGGTTGCGCCAGTCATCAAGCCGATCTGCGTTCAATTGAGTGGTCTTGGTACGGGTAATCTCATCGTATAGGTCATCATCTTGCACAATCACAGCTTCACTTTGATCCAGTAAGGCGATACGCTGCTCATAAAACGGCGACAGGCGCTGATAGGTTTTTTGACTGGTATTAATTTGCTGCTTTAACTGTTTGATGTCGTTATCATTGGCAGTCTTAAACGCTTTAACATCAGCGGTCAATGCCGTTAAACGAGTGTAAGCATCCGCGTCTACCTCTACTGCTTTTAACGTACTGAGCGCCTCACGCTCTTTTTCAAGGTATTTAAGGCGCTCAACATCCAGATCTGCAAATGCGGCAAACTTATGATAAGTGTCCATGTTATTGGTGACGTCTATCTCTTGTAGATCCGCAAACGCTTGATCCCACTGTAAGGATAAGTCGGATTTTTCAATATCAATCTCATCAAGAGCTTTAAAGCCAGTCGCCAGTTTATTCAGCTTTGCGGCAAAGGGTTTTAGCGTGGCCTTCAACCCTTTGTAGTCAGCAATGACTTCATTATTAAGCGGGATCAGCTTTTTTAAAACCGTTTTATTGTTCAGCACCGTTTTATCAATCTGTGACAGCTGCTCTTCAAGACGGCTAACAGCGCGGCCTGTTTGTAGGGTATCATCTTGTCTAAACTCCTCAACCAACGCTAAAGCCGCCTTTAGTGCCTCACTTTGCTCTTTTGTGCTTATCTGCCTAGCAAGCTCAATCATTTTTTGGCGGGGGTCACTAAAATCCTGTCCCACCTCCTCGGTGAACCGCTGGGTACTCTTAATGTTTTTATCAATGGTAATAATCTGTTTAGACTGGTGCGCTAACTCTTCATGCAGCGCATCAATGGTTGAAAATAAGGCGCTGCGTACCATCTTTTTTTGACTCACAAAGTCGGCTGAGATTGCTAAAAGCTCATCAAGTACGTGATCATTGGCCGCATCACTATGCGTCTGACTGTTACTTTTAGGGATAGCGGGTTCAAGTTCAGCGGCAGGATCTACAAAGCGGATATTACTGAGCTCAATTCGCGCAAAGGGTTTACGCTTTTTATAATGTATTGTGACGCCGTTAACCTCTTGTTCATTGCTTTCTAGGTCAATACGTCCCTTGTCGTCGTACTCAATTACTAAACCATTTTTTTCAATGTAAGCATTGATCTCATCAATCGTCTCGTTGTACTCGTGAATCACTGAACGATTGCCTTTGAGAATATCCTTATATAGTGATTTACCCAGTTTCATTTTTGGCAAACGATTGATGCCCAGCTCACGGTAGGATTTCTCACTAATGGTTTTATTCTTAGGCAGTAGCTCATTGGCCATATCCGCCCAAAGGGTGCGTTGATATTTAAGCTCATCGCCGCGTCCGTTTAACCCCTTAGATAACCGCTCCTCCGTTGACCACTGCAACCAATTCTTGCGTGCTGATAAAGCATAACCCTCAACATCCGCTACTATCTCACGGCTTGAGAGTAAAATATGGGCATGAAAGTTACGACTGGTCAGCTCAACCACTTCAACCTCCCCCACATGTTTCTCGTGACTGTGGGGCCGATGAATGGCCACATCGACAAGCACGTTATAGCGATCAGATAAGGTTTGAGCGTAGCGCTCGGCCAGAACTATACGCTGATCCGCGGTGATCCCATCAGGAAACATCACGTCAATCTCAGTACCCAATTGCGCGTTTTTACGAGTCTCAATGCGTTCGATATCATTCCAAAAACCCTCACGTGTCACTGCTAGATCCCCAGCAAGAGTTGGCGTTATCAACGCCGTATGCATCACATTTTTCTCAAGAACTTGCGTGTATTTAGTACCATCACTGTCTACTAAATTTAAGATTTTGTCTTTAGCTTTACTGGTGTAATCGTGGACGACTCCTGACTGCTCATCAACCAGTTTTGAGCCAGAATTATAAGCCGACTTTGCCACCACGCTATGATTTTTCGCCTTACTAACGGCGCTAACCGACAGATGAAACCCTTTATTATTCATAGCAAAAAAACCCAATATTGAGAGATGATTTTTTGGGGGTTGTAGGGGGTTCGCCCCCTGCCGAACGACGGAGTTTATGTAAAAAATAGTACCCCTTGTGGGTCTTTTTTACATAAACTCCTAAGTTCGCTCTTAACAGAGGGTTAAAATACTACTGCGCCCACGAAACGATGTGGTCTTGTGTATTTTACTACCTTGCATACCTATGTATGTACTGCTAGGATCAACTCTATCATAGTTGGCTAAAAAAAGGATGAGGTAATGTCAGTAATATCAGATGATTTATTCGCAAATAAGATTAAGCAATTACAGGCTCTTAAAAAAGAGATTGATCAGGACAGGCTTGAAGCACATAAAATATTGGGGGAGTGGTTGGCCAACGCATTAGACGATGATGATAATCATGAACTGCAAGCTATTTTTTTAGACGCACACGATAATGAAAAATATGCTCGTTTGAAAAAGCACCGTGAATTTTTGAAAGCAATTGCCAATAAAATACAAAGTAAAGCTGAGGTGGTACCAAGCAGCTTTACACCACCTAAAAACAGTCAGGACAGTGACCACGGTTCATTGCTTGATATTTATTCATCATCACAGTAGCTACTCGAAATCGCCTAATTGAAGGTACAGCTGGATCGTCTACTAATTAGCGAAAGGTTAGGAGACGGTTATCGGCTGTTTTAAGCGTTTTAGAATAGCTTTAGCTACCATCGTATCGGACAGAGCGTAAAACGTATATAAGAGTGGTTTCTAGGCTTTTTAGCAACGGTTTGATAAGTGTTTACAGATGTGTCGATAATGGCTACTGAAAATGAAGACAAACTATCTACAAAAAATGAGACTGATATTGAGAATGTGAAAACAGGGTTGTCCAGAATGACAGATGAAGATATTCAAAATATCTTTGACCATGCTTTTGAAGATTTTCAAAGATCCAAGCTTGATCCGAACTATGTGAACGAGGATTAACATCAAGTAAATGGACAATTGCATTCTGAGCTACTGATAAGTTTTATAAGTGATTGGTCGATCAAATTATCATCTTAAATCCGTCGGTTTTTTGGTTTTTTTCCTATTATTTAATATAAAAACATATTTTTTACTTTTAAAGACTTTTAAAGACTTTTAGGACGCTCTCAGACCTTACCAATTAAGGGCTTCAAGATCTATAAAGCTACAATCAGCTAGGTTAATGCTACAATCAGCTAGGTTAATGCTACAATCAGCTAGGTTAAAAGCTACAATCAGCAGGTATTATGCTACAATTAGATAGATTTGAGCATTAAGGCGTAGATATGACTAACCAAGTTGGTTTATATGAGAAGAAATACCCTGCAAATTGGGTTGTTATGCAAAATCGTATTCTACAAGCGTTTTATGAAATGACACTTGATGAAAAACGGTTGCTGTTGCTTGCTAGTTCAGTAGTGCGTTTGATAGATGCCACTGAAAAAGACACTATAGAGATAACCGCGAAAGCATTTGCAGAGGCTTGCAACATTCAAGTGGATTCTGCTTATACTCAATTAAAAGATGCTAGTGAAACGATGATGAGGCGATTTTTTAGCTATAGAAATGAACGCGGTAGCCGTGTCAATGTACAGTGGGTCATCAGATCAATATATGAAGATGGCTATGTGTCTCTATGTTTTACAGATGAAGTGCTACTGATGTTGAAGGTTTTTGATGAAAATAATCCATTCACTAAATATAAAAAAGAAGATGTACTTAAACTGAAGGGTGAATATTCAATAGATATATACCATCTGGCCAAAAAACATGAGGCAATGAGCTCGTGGACAATGTCACTTGAAGAAATTAGAGAGGAGCTAGCTCTTTCTAAATCTTACGAACGTATTAACAACCTAAAAAGTCGAGTCATCAACCCAAGCGTTGAAGAAATAACAGAAAAGTCAGATATTAAAATCACCTATGAAAACGTTAAACGTGGTCGTACCGTCACAGGACTAAAATTTAATGTCAAAGCTAAGCCCACCAAGAAAAAAAGTCTGGAGGACTTAAATCAGAATAATGAGAATAGAGATATACCATCCTTAACCGTCAAACAGATCGACCGTTTTGCGCCTCTATTGGCTAACTATGCCCCATTTGGTAGCTATGCGCCTTCAGGAAAAAGTACCCAAGAAGTGATCAGCTGGTTACACACTCAATTAAGAGATGAAGCTTTTTTAAAGACCCACAAAAAGCACTTACTGGCGATAGGCTATACGTTCCCTAAGCAGAAATCATAATATGAAAAAAGCATGCTTAGTAGTTTTGGCATTACAAATGGTTTATATTGTACGTACATATATAAGCCATTTGTAATGCCATGACGACAACCAATTATAATATCAGGCTCGATCAAGAGCTCAAGGATAGCGCCTTTGCCGTGTTTGAAAGCTATGGATTAACGCCGTCTCAAGCAATCAAATTGTTCTTAACTCAAGTGGCGCAAACCAATACCGTGCCGTTATCCTTTGATTATCAAAAACCCTCTAATCTTAATACGCCGCCACAAACTTCTGCGGGTGATTACGGATTGAGCGGCCAGCGCCATAAATAAATCAGTGTAAAAATAACTGTACAGATATAAGTACAGCTATGGTATATAATATCAGTCATACAAATAAATATGACCAAACACGGAGTAATCGTTATGGATGTTGTGAACTACACTGATTTTAGAAAGGGCCTAGCCAAATATATCGATAAGGTAGATACCGACAAATCGCCGATCGTGATTACTAGACAAAACGCCAAACCTGCGGTACTCATGAGTTTAGAAGAGTTTAATTCATATGAGGAAACGCTTCATCTGCTAAAAAGCCCCACTAATGCCAAGCGCCTCAGACGCTCTATAGCCGATGCTAAGGCGGGTCGTTTAATCGAGCATGACATCAATACGGATGACGCATTATTGACTTGTGATGATGAGGTGGACGCTTGATCTTATCTTGGACACAGGATGCGTGGGAGGACTACGAATACTGGCAAAAAACCAGCAAAGAGAAGGTCAAGCAAATAAGTAAGCTGATTAAAGCCATCAAACGTGACCCATTTGAGGGTATTGGTAAACCTGAACCACTCAAACACGATCTGGCAGGCTATTGGTCGCGTCGCATTGATCAAGAGCATAGACTGGTTTATGAGGTTCAAGATGATGCCATTATCATCGTTCAGTGCCGATATCATTATTAAGTAAACAGTGTTAGTTCACAAAAGTGCTTGATCCTAAGAATCAGGCACTTTTTTATTTTCCATTCTGGCTATGTGTCCTAAAACGAACGAGAAAGCTCTGTAGAGACGTCTAAATATATTGGTTAGTATTTCGACCTAAACATTCGATAACAAACCTTATGTGGTCATACGACGCCATATAATTGCTAATAATGACTATACCTCTGATCACGTTACCACAGATTGACTTCCTCCCCGACCTAAAGGAACGGGGATTCCTACTAAAGACGGCCAAGCCCGACCGCGAGAATGTTTTTTGCTCCATTAACATCTCTGTTATGGGTCGTTTTACAAGAACGACAAAACCATGCTCTTATACCAAGACCTTCTCTACCTTTCGGACTGTCTTGGCGAGAGCCGCAACACGAGCAGGTTTGGGTGGTGTACGCTTCATTGACTTCGATATAGTGGCAACCTGCGTTCGCGCATTTATAATCCAGTTGCCGCTTAATCTCAAACCAACCAGCATCATAGACGGATTTGGCCAGTTTAGATGAAGTGAATGAGTTTGATTTGATTTTACCAACAACGATTAAGCTGTTGGCTTTGACAAGCTTTGATGTGAATTTATGAATCAGATCTTGGCGGGTGTTTTTAATCTTGGCATGAATGACCTTAACCCGTTTTTTGTTTTTGGCACGTTGAGCGATGGCCAGTTTTTCTGCGTATTGATGGGTGACTTTGATTTGTAGCTGATCACCCTCACTACTGACTGCGGCATCTTTACAGCCTAAATCAATACCGACTTGGCCCGTACCACAAACTGTTTTTGGAAATTCTTTGACGGTGATACAGGCGTACCAGTGACCTCGTGCATCTTGTACCAGCTCACAAGTATTGATGGTATAGAGCGAGAGGTTATAGCTATCCCACAAATCAATGATCAGCTTTTTGCCTTTAGCGAGGCTTAGCTGAATAGTAGATTTAAGGCTTTTCTTGCCTGACTGACGGGTTGTTAGGTGCTTAATGGCGGTCTTTTTAAACGGAATCCAGCCCAAGCTTCTTCTCTTGGCTTTTGGGTTATTGGTACGCCAGTTGAGTTTGGCTTTTTTAAACTGTTTACGGGATTTAGCGTGAACCTCACTGATCGCTTGCAAGGTTTGACTGTGCAGATTCAGGTATTCACCCGCCCCTTTAGTATAAGCGGCCAAGTCATAGGCTGAAAAGAATTTGCCCGTGCGCTGTAAATGTTTAAAACTTAGCTCATTGACGTAGTTCCAGACAAAGTTGACTGCCCCAGCTAAGATATTGAGCTGAGTGGCGTGTTTGTCTTTGATGCGTAGTTTGAGCGTTTTCATGGAGTAATTATGATCTCAATGCAGTTGGGTATCAAGGGGTTCGCCATACTGGGCGACAACGACTGACGCCTGATATCCACGCCCTAGAAGGACGTGGTTTTACGGCGTTAGATGATAAAATAGACGAATTACCGCCACTAACTGCTAAGCAGCAAGCAGACTCAGAGCATCTAGCCACGCTTAGCGATGACGACATTGATTTATCGGACATTCCAGAAGTCACCGACTGGTCAGGCGCGATCCGTGGCAGTATCAAATCTCAAGCGTTGTCTACGGAAACCAGTGTCATTAGCCCAAGTATCCTTACCAAATTCAAGGACAGAGCTAAGCAAACAGGCGGTAACTATCAAGACATGATCAACGATGCCCTAGAAGAATACCTAACCGATCACTAGGCATTAAATAACAAGCACATGACCTCAAGATTACTTGGGGTTTTTTTACATTCTATATTGTAGTATGTTGTATATTGTAGTATATTATATACAACATACTACAATATACTATTAAGGGATACAAAATCATGGCACTCACGATACAAGATATTCATGCAGCAGCAGACCAATTACAAGAGCAAGGGGTTAAGCCGACACTGGCAGAGGTGCGTAAGGCGCTAGGCGGTGGATCATTCACGACTATCAGTGATGCTATGCAAAGCTGGAAGCGAGAACAGCAAGAAGAGCAAGAGCTACAGCAAGTAGACTTACCTAGTGGTATCACAGAACGCTTGCACACGCTTGGGGCTGATATGTGGCAGACGGCTATTGATATGGCTAATGATAGATTGTCTAAAGAGCGTGAAGCTTTAGAGGTGGTTAAGATCAAGGCACAAGCAGAGATGGACGAAGCGCAAGAAGCGGTTAAGACCTTGGAGGGGGAACAAGCGGATTTACTACAGCAACTGGACGAGGTGACCGGCACTGCGGAAACAGCAACTAAAAGCGCACAGCAAGCCACAGCTGACCATGACGCTACCAAACAGACGCTATTAGATACTAGGCATGAATTAGAGCTTGAACGCACTAAGGCTAAGACCGCGCAATCACAGCTTGCAGAGGTGAGTAATGCATTAGATAAGCAATCTATAGAGCTGACTAGCAGTCTTGGTGAGGTAGCCACGCTTAAAGCCACAGCTGATAGTGATAAGGCAGAGATTGCACGTTTAAAGATTGAACTTAAAAATACTAAGTCAGAGCTAAAGGCAGTCACCACTGAGCGGAATGATATACAAACGGCTACCGCAGAGATCAAAGGAGAGTTAAAGGCAGTCACCGCTGAACGTGACAAGCTATCAGGACTTAATAATCAGCTGACTCAAACTCAGGCTAAGCTTGAAGCCGAGCATAGCGTATTGAATAAACAATATAGCGAGCTATCAAGCCGTCATTTATCAAAGCAGGAACAAGTGACTCTGTTACAAGATCAACTTAAGAAAGCACAAGATGCTCTAATACTTATTCAAAACAAAGATAATACTTTGGATGCTGATTAAATAAAAGTATTCGAGGTTTCAGTTTAATTAGGATTTCAAGATAAAGAACAGTTATAAGTTTGGGAGGTAGTTTACCCAAGGCATAGATCTCGTTCTATTCACACTAAGCTTATGAATCAACCATGACAATATCGACTCACTGAATAAGTGACTGCTGTATAATAACTATTCTAAATTTTTCTCTGGACTCTTATAGTATATAGCCGAGTGGGCTATATACTACTTAAATTAGCCTAAGTGAATTTATGCTGATTTTGGAGCCTTGAGCAGATTTCAAGGAACACTCACCCTAAAGCGATTATGAGTAGATAAAATACTCACAATCGCTTTAGTGCATTCCTTGGATTTGATGTGATTAGTCATGCCGACTTCATCGCCCATCGCGTCATCAAGACCGTATCACTGTATCAAGCTACGGTTGTTAAGATTACGGCTGATAGCACCGCCTAGACACGCTCTTAACCGCTACTGTGCTGTCATACGCTAGCAAGGGCATAAACCCAATATACCGCTACGATATGCACGAGTAACCACTCATTGCGTTGCTCAATATGTCTAGAACCCCCTGTCGAGAGCTTACCCCTGTGTCAAACGCAGTCGTCGCCGAGGCCTGCCACCCATTTGACGGGTAACGGGTACAAAGAGAGCAGCACAAGGATGTAACGAGCGAACAAGCAGTTTTTAAAATGTATAGTGAATAAGGTTGATATGAAAGCAGTTTTTGGATAAAATGACCCTAAACGGGCATTTAATGCTGTTCAAATAACGCAGTCTGTGTGCTTATTTGTTCGTTACAGCGTGTTGACGCACACTGTAACCGTTAATTACATTAAAAACTAAATGCCTCTAGGAGTCAACTCCCAGAGGCATTTTTTTGTTTGACATATAGACTAGGTTTTTAATATCTAGTTCTGCATTAAATTGCTTAGGCTTTTTTTATCATCATTTAGCGTAAGTATTTCAATTATTTTGAAGTTAGCATTTAGTACATACTCACAAGACGTTAAATTTCCAACCATACTAGGGTGGTTTAAGTAGGAGTATAACTTGAAAATTATCTTTACCATTCCTCCACTATCCACTGTACTGATAGCTGGCTGTGCCACAAACTCTGTTTAGACTATATCCTCTGAACAAAGGAATGTAGTCACAACCGTATTAAAACTTAATAGCTCTGCCTAACCACGCTACCAACTCACGGGCAGGAGCCTGACTCAAACACTGTGGACAATTAATATAGGTCATTATACAGTCATTTAAATCAGTCAACATATGCAGTAATAACCCTAAACCAATTATCTTATAGGGCTTTGGTAAAAACAACATGCCCGCATATACTGCCATCGCATAATAAGTATGTAGCGGATGGAAATTAATACTACAACGATTGGGCGAAAAGATAGGTGTCGCTAGAAGATGATCTAAATCAACTAGCATGGTTGCTATTAGGATCAAATAAACTCGCTTATAGTCACTACGAAAAAACATATAGGCGATAATCAACGGCATGCCAAAATGTAGAAAATAATGGATAACGGTTTGACTCATCGATTTTTCCGATTCAAGATAGTTTGTAGTGGCACATCAATCTCAGATAAAACATAAGATATTTTTGTCTTTCGATTGCATGTGAAATATATACATCATACACTCACCTTCTCATTATTATACCTGTCCAAAAAATCACTGGTTGAGATGAGATATAGACTTATTACCATAATAGCTATTTAATAGACTTTATATATTTTTCTTCAAATTAAAATGCAGCAATCTAAATACGGATGAATCATGAGTAATTCAGATAACCACAGTCATCAAGCTCCAGACCCTAAAAATATGAATAAAGCTTTTTATATTGGGATTGGTCTAAATTCTGCATTTACGCTCATCGAGTTTATAGTGGGCTATTCAACTAATTCATTAGCTTTAATCGCAGACGCTAGCCACAACTTAAGTGATGTTGCCAGTTTAATAATCTCGTTAATTGGAATGAAATTAGCACAGAAAGCATCTACTACGCTTTATACCTATGGCTACAAAAAAGCTTCTATAATGGCGTCTCTTATTAACGCCATATTGTTAGTTACAATCGTTATAGGTATTGCGTATGAGGCCTTGGGTCGATTTGATACGATACCGGAAGTTGCAGGAAAAGTTATTATTATTACAGCTCTAATAGGTGTATTTATAAATACTGTTACTGCTTTTGCATTCTACAAAGGTCAAAAAGACGATATTAATATCAAAGGTGCTTTCTTGCATCTAATGGTAGATGCATTGGTCTCTTTAGGTGTCGTTATCTCGGGCATTATTATTTACTATACAAGTTGGAATATCGTTGATCCTCTAGTTAGCTTGATTATTTCAGTCGTTATACTGTTATCGACTTGGGGTCTACTAAAAGAGAGTATCAAGCTTGCTATCGACGGAGTACCTCAAAATGTTGATCTCAGTAAAATCACTGCTATCTTAGAGAGCTATAATTTTATTCAAAACTTTCATCATTTACATATCTGGGCTTTGAGTACCACTGAGAATGCTCTTACAGTTCATATTGTACCGAAGACCGATATAACGTTTGAAGAGACTATTACTATGAAAGAAAACATCAAGGAAGATTTGGCGCATCAGAATATACAACATGCAACTATTGAATTTGGTACTAAGGCAGATGACAATCAAAAATCGCGTGCATTAAATGAAAGTATCAACTAAAAGATGATAGACCGTATATAGCTATCTCTTTTTAAGTATGAGGCGCGTGCCTTATGTCAACATAATTTTTTCAATCAGTTCTTATGTGATCAATAGTTTAAAACTTTTATATTTACGTGCGTTAGGACGTTACCTAGAAAAAATAAAAAACTTACGCTGATTAAATTATTATGATTAAGTTTACTATTACCCTCGTCTTCTAAGTGTGGTTAGACCTTTGCCAAAATAGCTTATTAGTAATAACAGGGTTATTATTATCAAGATAGGATAATTTCCCATAAGCATAAAGGGCGTGTTACCAACCCGTGCCTGTATCTCACCACGTAGTACAGTACGCTCAAACTGCGGTGCGCGTTTTACAATACGACCTTTATGGTTAATGATAGCGGTAACACCAGTATTGGTCGCTCGAATAAACCAGCGCCCGTTCTCAAGCGCGCGCATTTGTACCATTTGCAAATGTTGCAATGGTCCTGCTGAAGTGCCAAACCAGGCATCGTTAGAGACGGTCAACAAAAAGTCAGTATCGATGGCATTTTTACGCGTGGTATCTGGATAAGCTACCTCATAACAGATAGCCGTCCCTATATTGTGTTCACGCACCTTTAGCGGTGACTGCTGATCACTACCACGACTATAGCTCTTAATATCCTGACTACCGGCCAAACTTGGGAAAATATCGAGCACGCCTTCAAATGGAATATACTCTCCAAAAGGCACTAGACGCTGCTTCTTGTATAGGCCTTCCGCTTCTACACCTCGAGCAATCACGCTATTGTAAAATGGGGGATACTTATCCGTACTGGCATTGAATGCCGCTTTATCCTTATAAGGGATACCAGTTATCCATGTCGTATTGGTCGCATTGGCCATTTCTATCATTTCACTAATAAAGCCCGCAGCCTCATCCTGAAACATCGGAATAGATGATTCAGGCCACACCACCACATCACGTCCCCACTCAGTGCGCGTTAACTTCGCATAAATCTTTAGCGTTTCTACTTGATATTGCGTCAGCCACTTTATATCTTGTGAAATATTACCTTGAATCAATGACACTGACAGATCAGGTGTGCCCTTAGGTTTTGTCCATTGCGGATTGACCAGCCATAATGATGTGCTAATGGCTAATAACAGTACAGAAACGACGGCATAACTACTGCGTCGAAGCAGTAGCTCTACTAAACTTGCAGCCAATAGTATGGCAACAAAAGAGACGGCAAAAACACCAGCAACGGGTGCTAAGGACGATAACCAATACTCTTCAGTAAATGCATAACCAACAAATAGCCACGGAAAGCCTGTGAATAACCAAGTTTTTAACCATTCTTGTAGCACCCAAAGAGCAGCAAATGAAAAGGGTTGTTTGCCTACCATACGGTTAAAGACTAGTGCTAAAAATCCATGAAACAGTCCCATACCGAGACCCATCAATCCAATCATAATCAATGCGAGCCACGTTGGAGTATCGCTATAATCATGGATGGCAGTATAGAGCCAAAAGCCGCCGACGCACCATAGCCCCATACCGTAAGCTTCACCGATAATAAAAGCGCGACGACCACTCATATTTGGTACCAACAGCGCATATAAAATCGCTGGTGACACTATTGCTAGCGGCCAGAACCCATGAGGCGCTAGCGCAAATAAAAAAATAGCCCCTGCAAGCCATGCTGCTACTAGCGTAAACCATAGCGGTAATTGATTTGAGTGAGTACTCAAACGCTTTTGTAGATTAATAGTAGACAGGCGCATCGCAAATTATCCAAAATTATGAGTTTTGAATTTTTAGTCAAAATCCAAAACTCGGATAGACCTGTTAATACTACAGGCAGCATTTCAAAATGAAAACTGCTTATGATACCAGTCCGCACTGCTCAATGGATAAATTTACGTACTCCGTTTGATGGGTTATTATGCTACATTACCAAACGATATGAAGTGTTACTTGACCTTCTATAGCTCACAATATCTACAGTACATGAGAGAGCACTATGACCCCCTTAAAAATAAAATCCAGTCTTATATTCAATCGTTATCTGTCTAAGGGGTTGCGTAGTACGTTAGTATTACTTGCCGCCTCATCACTATTTGCTTGTAGCCAACCGAGTAGTGGCGTATCTGATGCAAGCACAACATCGGCATCAACTGAAGATGTTTTGGCTGTTCCAAAGACAGCTGAACCAAACGTTATAAATACTCCTATGATGACATCAGTAAGTAAACCAGACCTACTAAAAAACGTCTCAGCCACTGTCTATAAAGATGCCAATTGCGGCTGCTGTAAAGAATGGATAAGTCATGCAGAAGATAATGGTCTAAGTGCAACCGCGCAAGATGTTGCGGACTTAGCCGTATTTAAAGAGCGCTACAGCGTTCCAACTGAGATGCGTTCTTGCCATACTGTAGTCACTACTGATGATTACGTCTTTGAAGGTCATGTACCTGCTAAGTATATGGCGCAGTTCTTAGAAAATCCGCCAGTACAAGCTATGGGTCTTGCCGTACCTGGCATGCCTGTTGGTAGCCCAGGTATGGAGTATCAAAATAAATTCATGCCCTATCAGGTTATGCAGCTCAATAAAGACGGGACGACCCAAGTTTATGCTGATATTGAATCGGTAGAGCAGCAATTATAGTGTGTTAGCAGTTAAGAATACTTTGATTATAGTGTTAGCGTTAAAAGTAAATGAGGCAGGTATAAGACTGTTCTATTGCTTATAAAATGATTCTTCATCAAAAAAATCATTAGCTATTGCGACTTTAAAAGCAAAAACAACTTTGAATTTGTAACTTTTGATGACAATGTAAGCGGATTTATCGGTTATTAACCCTTAAAATAGATAAATAATTAAGGGTTAATACAAGAATATACAGGATGTATCGAAACAATTACGTAATATTACATAAGCCAGTAGGGAATTAACATCTATATTAATATTATAAATTATTATATTATCTTAATAATTAGTTAGACCCTATATAGGGTAATTACTTCATCCAATAAAAAAACGTCTGAGGGTTAAATCTGTAATTTAGATTTAACCCTCAGACGTTTTTTTGCTTATAAAACAGTAGAAATTGTTGTCAATTTAGTCAGCTATATTCTGTATATGTTACACAAACTTACATTGTAAAATGTGGAATATTAGCAATTTTTTCAACATCAAAAAAGTATTTTTGGGGTTTTTAAGGGTGATGACAGGCTAAACAGCCTATGCTAAAGTCGGCTTTGTGTTTTGGCCAGCAGCTTGATTTGCAACAGCTTCGTAAGACTTCAATGATGCTGTGATCGCCAATAATCATTTTTTATATGAATAATATGCAGCAGAAGTATCAGTCACTATGACGTATATATACTTGAGTTATTGAGATTTAATTGACTGCGCTGTTGTTGATAACAGACCATTTTGAATTAACCGTAGGTATTAGATTTATGAAACAGGCTTTATTGATTTTGTCAGTACTGGGTATGGGCATAGCACAAACGAGTGGTGCTGCTATCACAATCTCTCAAACAAATAATACCATCACCAATACTTCTGTGGCATCAAACTACGGTTCATCAAAAAACATCTATAGCACTAGCAGTGGTGCTTATGTTTCTAGTAATGACGAAATCAGTCAAGCTATTAGCAACCTAAGTGCGCAGGCTAAGCAAAAAGAGAGTCGGCTTTCATCATTAAACAGCCGCTTATACGCTGAAAAACAACAGCAGCAAGTCAATACAGTTCCTGATAGCAATTCAGCCCCCGCTATCGCTGCTGCTCGTGCTTCACGAGTGGCTCTATCTGGTAGCTCTGGATACTGTGCCCGTTACGTACGTAAAGCACTACAATCAGCAGGTTATGAGTTCACCCCCAATCCTTCAGCCTATCAGTACGCCACTCGTGGCACGCTTGATAAAGCAGGTTTTAGCAAAATCAGTAATGATATGCCAACCCAAGTAGGTGATGTTATTGTCTATGATCGCTCATCAAAGCGTCCACATGGCCATATTCAAATTTTCGATGGTACAAATTGGATTTCTGACTTCCGTCAGAACAGTATCAGCCCATACAGTGGTGTCTATGCTTATACGACATGGCGTGATTCAAAATACGTGGATGACGCATCCGCATCAGATCGTAATATCTACCTTGCTATGAATGATAAATAAGACTTTCTAAGTCAGCACAACATAGTTGTTATTTCCTCCAACCCAGTAGTGATCTTAATATCATTGCTGGGTTTTTTTGTGCTTAACATCAGGGCGTATTTAACCTTTCATGATTTGATCCGTCAGAAATGAACACTACTGATATCATTACTCATGACAGGAGTTATCGACAAGCGCGTTTAAAATGCCACATGATGACGCTGGTGCACTACTTGCACATTTCTGGCGCAAAACGGTCAAGTGATGCTTTAAGTGCATCAGTTCTTCCATTCGTATTTCCACAGCATGAATGTGCTCATCTAGCAAGTTATTCACATCGCCGCAGTCCTTGTCAGGCGACTCCCAGTATTCAAGTAAGATTCGCACATCATCTAAAGCCATATCGAGCGTACGGCAATGTAGGATAAATTGTAGACGCTCAATGTGCTCTTCATTATATAAACGATAATTCCCTTCGCTACGAAAAGGCTCGGGTAATAAACGCTCTTTTTCATAATAGCGAATGGTTTCTACTGTGGCACCTGTGCGTTTAGCGAGCTCACCAATTTTGATTGTCATAACAACCTCTATGATTTAAATAATTAAAGTGGCTGTAAAGACTAGCGCTAGAGAAATTAAAATTACGAAACTGTAGATAAATAACCTTGACTCTAAAGCCACTATAGGGTTCATAATATCATTATTTAAAGGGTAAATTATTATGAAATATCATATTGAAGGTATGGACTGTGCCAGTTGCATCGGCAAGATTGAAACAGCTTTGAAACGTATGCCTGGGGTTTCTGATGTTCAGCTGAATTTCGCTACAGAAACGCTAGAGCTAAATTTAGCCCCTGGTGCGCCGACTCAGGCTAGTGATATCGAAAAAACAATCAAAAGCCTAGGGTTCGGCATCTCTGCCAATACTGGTCAACAAACTGTATCGGCTATTGATATTGACAGCGACAATCAGATGGCTCCGCAGGATAAGCGGTGGTGGCAAACTCAAAAAGGCAAACAGGTTGTTGGTCTCGGTATTTTGATGGGCAGCGCTTATGCACTGTCACTACTGTTCCCCGCTTATGGGATATGGGTGTTTGCCATCGCTGTGATTGTAGGCGTTTTTCCATTTGCACGCAAAGCCTTAGCACTGGCTAAAACAGGTTCATTCTTTTCAATTGAAACGCTGATGTCCGTCGCCGTGCTTGGCGCACTTATCATTGGTGAAGCTGAAGAGGCCGCAGCGGTTGTCTTTTTGTTCTCAATCGGTGAACTGTTTGAGAGTATCGCTGCTGATCGCGCTCGCGCTGGCATCAGAGCCTTATCATCGCTGGTTCCGAAAAGTGCAATTTTACTTGATGCTCAAGGTGGGCAGCGTAACGTTCCAGTGACTTCATTACAAGTGAATGACCTTGTGCTGGTGCGTCCTGGAGATAGGGTATCTGCTGATGGTTCCATTGTTCAAGGTGCGTCCAGCCTTGATGATTCGCCCGTGACGGGAGAGTCTGTTCCTGTTGCCAAGACGATGGGTGACAATGTATTTGCAGGGTCAATTAACATCGATGGTGTGCTCCAAGTGCGCGTAGAAAAGACAGCCGCCGATAACACCATTTCGCGCATTATTGAGCTGGTAGAGCAAGCCCAAGCCTCCAAAGCACCCACTGCCCGTTTTATTGAGAAATTCAGTCGCTATTACACACCGGCAGTGATGGCTATTGCCGCACTAATTATTATCATTCCACCGTTAGCCATGGGTGGAGATTGGTCGACTTGGTTGTATCGCGGTCTAGCACTGTTGCTGATTGCCTGTCCCTGTGCTCTTGTACTATCAACACCCGCTGCCATCGCCTCTGGTCTTGCTGTTGGTGCGCGCCGTGGCTTGCTGATCAAAGGCGGTAGTGCTTTAGAAACTATCGGCCAAGTGAAGACAGTCGCTTTTGACAAGACAGGCACTTTAACTGAAGGCAAACCACGCGTGACCGATGTTGTTGCCTTTACACAAGAGGACTCAAGTATTCAAGGTCAGAATTCTCAGGATCAGGGTTCTCAAGGTAAAGATAAGGTATTGGCGCTCTTTGCCAGTGTGGAGACAGGTTCTAGTCACCCGCTTGCTGAAGCTATTGTCAGTCATGCCAAAGCCGCCAAAGTTGTCATACCTGTGGCTTCTAAAGCTTCTGCTACTGCGGGTAAAGCGGTACACGCAACTATCGCTGGGCGCGCGCTAGCTATCGGTTCGCCTGTTTATGCCGCAGATGAGGCATCAATTTCAGCCGAGCAACAGGCACAAATCGAGGCGCTGCAAAATGAGGGCAAGACCGTCTCAGTTCTTTTCGATGAGCAAAGTCGAGAAGTGCTTGGATTGGTCGCACTAAGAGACGAGTTACGAGACGACGCTCATGAAGGTGTGGCTCAACTTAAAGCGATGGGTGTGCGCTCCGTCATGCTAACAGGCGACAACCGCTTAACCGCTCAAGCACTTGCCAGTAATTTAGACGTGGAATGGGAAGCTGAGCTGTTGCCTGAGGACAAACTGCGCTTGCTTAACGAGATGAAGAATAACAGCAAAATAGCGATGGTGGGTGATGGTATTAACGATGCGCCAGCACTAGCAACCGCTGATGTTGGCATCGCGATGGGTGGTGGTACCGATGTGGCCATTGAGACGGCCGATATCGCATTATTAAAAAGTCGTGTTACAGACATGGCCCATCTGATTGCACTTTCGCGTGCCACCATGCGCAACATTCATCAGAACGTCATTTTCGCTTTAGGTCTCAAAGGCGTCTTTCTGATCACGACCGTATTCGGCATTACTGGACTATGGATTGCGGTTCTAGCTGATGCTGGAGCAACAGTGCTCGTTACTCTCAATGCGTTACGTTTACTGCGCTTTAAAGGCGCGCCTCCACTGGTAACTCCGCCTAAAGTAGTTAAATAAAACCCTTCGAAATCAATTAAAAACTAGAGATAGCAGCAGATTTCGGGGGTGGGTTCTAATAATAAAAATTCCACCGCTACAGTAAACTGCAACCGCATTAGAGTAAATAAGGTTAGACCGTATGTTGATTACAGAATTGGGCTATTTTGCCTTGCTTACCGCTTTTGTATTGGCGTTATTGCAGGTAATTCTGCCAACTATTGGTGTTATTCGTAACCAAGTTGCTTGGCAACGACTAGCCCCTAGCTTAGCTTGGGCACAGTTTGCCGCCATGATAACGTCATTTGGCGCTTTGATAGCAGGTTTTTATTATAATGATTTTAGCCTCAGTTACGTCGCGCAGCATTCCAATACGCTGTTGCCTTGGTACTATAAGTTATCGGCGACATGGGGCGGACACGAGGGCTCTTTGCTGCTATGGATGACCATCATGGCCACATGGTGTGCACTGGTATCATACTTTAGTCGCGGCTTGCCGTTATCAATGCGTGCGCGGGTATTAGTTATTTTGGCCGGTGTACAGTTAATGATGCTAACAATGCTGATATTTACCTCGTCACCGTTTGAGCGTACCTTACCCAATCTAGCGGTCGATGGCGCTGATTTAAATCCTGTCCTACAAGATTTCGGTCTGATTATTCATCCGCCCATGTTATATATGGGCTATGTGGGTATGGTAGTGCCTTTTGCATTTTGTATGGCGACATTGTGGGAAGGGCGTTTAGATGCTGCTTGGACACGCTGGTCACGTCCATGGGCGCTCGCGGCTTGGGGATTTTTGACCATTGGTATTGCACTGGGCTCGTGGTGGGCCTACTACGAGCTTGGCTGGGGCGGTTGGTGGTTTTGGGATCCGGTAGAGAACGCCTCGTTTATGCCTTGGCTTGTCGGCTTAGCATTGCTGCATTCATTAGCAGTCACTGAAAAGCGCGGGGTGTTTAAAGCATGGACCATCATGCTGGCTATTTTCGCCTTTGCCTTAAGCTTGCTTGGCACGTTCCTGGTACGCTCTGGAGTCCTTACCTCAGTGCATTCGTTTGCCGCTGATCCGACGCGTGGTTTGGTCATCTTAGCTATTCTTGGCATTATCATCGGTAGTGGTCTATTAATGTTTGCCGTTCGCGGTTGGCGTTTAACCGTTGAAAGTCAATATCAGCTGATTTCACGTGAGTCCTTTTTAGTGATCAATAACGCCATCATTTTGATTGCAACCTTAGTGGTGCTGCTCGGCACCCTCTATCCTATTATCGCTGATGCCTTTAGTCTCGGTCAGGTATCTGTAGGGCCTCCATACTTCAATGCGCTGTTTGTGCCTTTGACATGGCTGTTGTTAATCGCTATGGGTATGGGCTCTAATATTCGCTGGAAACAAGATAAGCGTCCGTTACTAGGGGTGGGTATCGCCATTGCCGCTAGTAGTATCGTATTGGCTGCTATTATCGCCTACTTTACCAGTCCATCTGCTATGTTCAATATTGGCGTGACTTTAGCGGTGAGCTTTTGGGTACTGCTATGGATGATCGTTGACTTTAGAGACAAAACCAAGAACGCCCCTAATTTCTTTAAAGGTCTGCGTCAGCTGCGTCTTAGCTATTGGGGTCAACAGACTGCTCATATTGGCGTATTGGTTGCTGTCATTGGCATAGCCTTTACTAGTAGCCTGAGTATTGAGCGTGACGTAGCAATGGGTATTGGCGATACAGTCAATGTTCAAGGTTACGATTTTGAAGTAACTGAATTTTTTGAAATAAAGGGTAGTAACTTTGATGCAACGCAAGCGCAAGTGGTGGTATCCAAAGACGGTCGTGAAGTGGCGAAACTGACTCCAGAAAAGCGTACTTATATTATCAGCACGATGCCAACAACTGAAGCTGCTATTGACCCCAGTCTTATGCGCGATGTTTATGTCGCACTGGGCGAACCTATTGCCGATGGTAGTAACCAATGGGCATTAAGGATTTATGTAAAACCATTAATTCGCTGGATTTGGTTAGGGGCAATTATCATGGCTCTAGGTGGATTAATTAGTATGCTTGATAAACGATACCGCATCAAAAAAATTAAAGCTCCGTTGCTAGTTACTGGTAGTTTGGCTACTTATGGAGTCAATGAGGTAGCTATTGAGCAGGCAATCTCAGTATCGACGATGTCGACACTAAAGGAGAAATAAATGACTATGTCGAATAATACTCCTGAGCAAAAAGATAGCCAAAACAGTAAGCAGCGTAACCCAAAGACAATGAAAAAAAAGCAGACGAAGCTATGGTTCTTAATTCCGCTTATCCTCTTTTTTGGTTTGGTAGTTATATTGTACATGCGCTTAGGTAAACCAACAGACATTGTGACCAATACCGCTCTTGAGCGTCCGGTTCCTACCTTTGAGCTGCCGTTATTAGCAGATACTACCCGTACTATCACCAATGATAATTTGCCGGATAAGCCGTTTTTACTTAATGTTTGGGGCTCATGGTGCCCAACTTGCGTTATTGAGCATCCGTTTTTAATGCAACTAGAAGAGCGCGGCGTTGATATCGTTGGTGTGAATTATAAGGATGAGATTGGTAATGCGCTCAGTTACTTAAACCGAGGCGGTGATCCATTTTCTATGTCTATTCAGGATTCATTGGGTCAGTTTGCTCTAGACTTAGGCATAACTGGTGCGCCCGAAACCTTTGTTGTGGATGGAGATGGCATCATTCGTCAGCATATTGTTGGTGAGATTAATGAAGCCAATTGGCAACAGCGTGTTAAGCCGTGCCTGACAGTACTTAATAAGGCTAATAAGAACAACGATAGTCCTGATCTCATTCAGGTTGAGGAGATGTGCAAATGAACGTTACTCGAATAAGAGCTCCTCAACTAAAACCCAATATAGTTTTAAAACTAGCAAGCTTAATACTAGCGTGTCTGCTTAACATGACGGCAAACGCAGCTATTGACGTATACGATTTTGACTCACCACAGCAAGAAGCTCAGTATCGTGGATTAATAGAAGAGTTTCGCTGCCCAAAATGCCAAAATCAAAACCTTGCAGCCTCTGATGCACCGATTGCACAGGATCTAAAGCAAAAAGTCTATGATTTAATTAAAGATAGACGTAGTGATGCTGAAATACGCGTCTATATGCAAGAGCGCTACGGTGACTTTATTAGCTACAAGCCGCCTATGCGACCATCAACATGGATCCTATGGTTTTTTCCACCACTATTATTGCTCGTCTTAATTATTGGTTGGTTTTGGCAAAGTAAGCGTCGCCAAGTTGTTGCCCGTGGTCAAAGCGGCGTCACAGTGAACAGTACTGCTGCCTTGACCTCTACGGAAAAGGCTGAGCTTGATCGTCTATTATCGCAAGCTGAGAGTGTCGACCACGACATTACTAGCCTAGAGGACAAAAAATGACTCTATTTTCTACTTTTGGCTTATTTGTAACTCTAAGCTTGCTGATTGCTCTTATATTTGCGCTGATTGCTATTATGCCATGGCTACGAGCACCGCGTTTGCAGTCCAAACCAATAGACAATCAACTGCTAGATATTAATGTTGCAGTATTTCGCGAACGTTTAGCTGAGCTACAAACAGATAAAGACAGCGGTACTATTAATAATAGCCATTATCAAAATCAAAAGCTGGAACTGGAGCGTCAGCTATTAGATGTGCAGCGTCAGATAACACCTATGGTCACCCCTGATGTCAAAAGCCGTTTAATTGTCGCAGCTTGGATCCCAATATTGGCTGCAATGGCGTATTTACTAATAGGCAATCGTACGCCCGTGTTTGATTTGTGGACAGCTGAGGACAAAGTAGGACAAGTGGCTGACGACCTATTGACAGCTAAAATTGACAAGCCGCCATCATGGGCGTTTGAAGATGGTCGTCAACTGATTAGCGCCATGCAAACCAATGTTCATCGTAATGCTGATGATCCTAATCGCTGGATGCGCCTATCCGAGCTTTTCTTATCTATGGAGGCAACTGATTCTGCGCTGGAAGCCTTATCTCGTGCCTATCGTTTAGCTCCTGAAAATGAAGAAATCGCCACCACTTATGCTCAGACTAGCTTTTTCGTTAATGAAGGTCAGTTAGACGCCAATATTCGCCGTGTATTACAAGCTATATTAGCTAAGAATCCGCAGCATGAACGGGCTCAAATGCTCATGGCAATGGGTGAGACTCGTAGTAGTAACTTTGCCCAAGCGCAAGGTTGGATTAAACGCTTACAAGGCAGCATTGTGGCCAAACCAGGTGATCATACTAAAGCTTTAGCAAGCTTAGATGAGTTAAGCAACTACGTTAGCACGCAAGAAAAGCAAGCGCTAGAAGGTATTGACGTGACAGTGAAAATTAACGCTAATTTATTACCGTTAGTGAAAGCTGATGATGTGTTGTTTGTTGCGATACGTGACGTTAAAGGAGGTCCACCGTTTGCCGCCAAACGTTTACCCATTAGTATTATCAAGCAAGGTGAGGCTAGTATCCGCTTAAGCAATCTTGATGCGATGATGCCAGATCGCACGTTAAATTCAGCTCGTAGTGACAAAACTCAGTTAGCAGTCGTTGCTCGTATTAGTCATAGCGGTAATGCCATAGCAGAGTCAGGCGACTTATCGGGTAATCCTATAGTGATTAGCGCTGAACAGACTCAGGTTAATGTTGAAATCAATCAACAGATTCCCTAATAAAAAATTATTACCGTAAGTTTCATAACACCAGAGCGGTAAGTGGAGCCGTTTATAAAAGTGGCGCGATTAATAGTCGTATACCAAAAACATATACGTTTAACATTGTTCATTGTATAAACACAGATAAAGAAAACAACTATGACTGAATCTACCGACAGATTAGATAGTACTAAATTGAATAGCGTTGAATCGGCTAGTACTAATATTGCTGACAATAAAGTACCTATAGCTGTGAGTAGTACTCATCAATCGATTGACTCTAAAACCATGAATCATACGCCTAAAGCTATGTACGTGACTTCAGGCAACTCGATAACACCTAAAGGTAAGTTGGATAAAATGCCAAAAATGGTTGCCAATGGCAGTCGCGCTTTTATCTGGTATTTGTTGGCGATAATGGTGTTAATACTTGATCAATGGACTAAGTGGTTGGCCCAAACCAAATTAGCGTTCAATGACCCCGTACCGGTCATTGAACCATTTCTCAACTGGACACTCGCTTATAACTATGGGGCAGCATTTAGCTTTTTAGCCGACGCTGGCGGTTGGCAGAAATGGTTTTTCTCAGGCTTAGCTTTTGTAATGGCTATCTTTTTAACGGTTTATTTAATCAAAGCGCCACGTGCAGCCAAGCTATTGTCCATGGGGTTAGCCTTAATGCTCGGTGGTGCGATTGGCAACTTAATCGATCGTTTAAGAATTGGTAAAGTGGTTGACTTTATCCATGTGCATTATGCTGATGTCTGGAATTATCCTATTTTCAATGTTGCAGATATAGGTGTCTGTGTCGGTGTCGCATTGATTATAATTGACATGATATTTTTAGAAAGTAAGCGTAATAAATAAGCACATTGATGCCGATTATCACAAACAAAATGAACTAGCGTCGTAGTCACTCTATACGGAAAAATACTTTTTATACTTGAGTATGTTTATAAAATGTGAACTGGAAGGTAATGTATGACTGGTATAGGTACTCACTCATTTTAGGTCTTAAAACCCAATACTTAAAAGCTCTGCGTAGAGCCATTATTATAGAGACATTGAATAATCCATAAATTCTTTATTGATAATAACAAAAGGAAAATATAGTGTCACAGGCTCAGCCAACTATTGAAAAAATTCACAGCCTTAGAAAAAAACAAGAGACCGCGTTAAAAAGTCTTACCCTTATAGGCTACCTAGAAGGCACCTCTTTCTTATTATTGCTCTTCATCGCCATGCCACTAAAATATATGCTGGATATTCCAGAAGGTGTGAAATACATCGGTATGGCACACGGTATTTTGTTTATTACCTATATCATAATACTTATAGGCTCAGCTATCAAAATGAAAATGCCTCTTTGGGCAATACCTGCGGGCGTACTCGGCTCACTCTTACCTTTTGGCCCATTTATATTCGATCATTTACTAAAAAATAACTTACAGAAAAGTGTAAGTAAAGAAGCCTAGAACAAGCTCTGCTACAAATGATACAAATGATACAAATGATACAAATGATACAAATGATACAAATGATACAAATGATACAAATGTATATTATTACTCAAGATTATTTTTCCTAACTAAATTACAAGCCGCCATCACTCATCATGGCGACAAATGAATAATATTGAGCAGAAATTAATCACAATAAAACTTTGATTCAGACCCAGTATGAATAGTCTTACACTCTAGTTACTTTTCCAACTTATCTTACATACTATCGACAAACCCGTCTTGTTTAAAAGCTAAACAGGTTTTGTCATCCGCGATGGATTTCCTGTTATCGTAGGGTATGCCTCAAAGGTACTACCTAATTAGGTTCACTTATCAACTAATAGACCACTTAAAATAGACTGATATGATGGAACTACTTTTGACAGACTACTTTAGGTGATTGTGTTTACTAAACCATATCTGAAGGCTTTCACCGAAAAGTAAGACGATAAGCGTGCTGAAAAAGAGTCTATACAGCCCGCTTTAGATTATGGCCATTCTCACTAAATATGATCATAAATACTCAAATACTCAAATACTCAAATACTCAAATACTCAAATACTCAAATACTCAAAATACTCAAAATACTCAAAATACTCAAAATACTCAAAATACTCAAAATACTCAAAATACTCAAAATA
>NZ_JBEOOY010000028.1:0-27651 GCF_040309585.1 Psychrobacter sp. GW64-MNA-CIBAN-0177 | reverse complement strand
TGTGCTTTGTACTCAACAAAAAACTTGGTAATCCGCCTCTTCAGTTTGATTTGCTTATTTCAAGTTGAGAGTGGGGTGTTTCATACACTTTGGCAGTGGCTTGAAACAGGTACGCATTTTTGCCTTTTATCAGCCGATACCAGAACTTAGGAATACTTAAGGCGACGCACAAAAGCAAGAACCATGCAGAGTTGAGGATTAAGTTCTGAATATCGTTGAATACTGGTATGCGTATACCAATAGAAAACAAACCAACGAAAAACCAAAATAGGCATATGAGTAAATAAAAGAAGAGATACTCTTCATAAAGACGGTCTGATGTCATCCATTCTTGGATAGATTCGTTATCGGAAGATGCCTGCATTAGGGTTTTGATCTTTTTTCTTAGGTAAATTGGTATGTATATTAACAATTATCTACTTTAATTAAAACTAATTTAAAAAAAGTGAATTTTTAAAGCGAAAGCACCCCGACTTTCACTCAGAAAGCTCGCTTCGTGTACATTACCAAGTAAACCGTGACTACCTAAATATCTCAAGATACTGACATCATTAACTTACCGCCCAACTTTCAAGTCCTCACTAGGGAACCATACTTACTACCATAAGAAATATTGTGACAAACTATTTTATGATACCCAAAATAAAAACTATTTGTTGGTATAAAGCAGGTTAGAAAAATGCAAATTTATAAATATCAATGGTTATGACTATCAAGTTATTTCCCACCCTAGAAATCAAATTCAAATTATAGACATAAAAAAAGCCCTAAAGGGGCTTTGGTTCTAACAGGTGTTCCTACTATATCGCTATCAACTGCATCATATTAAATTTAGTCACAAGAATAGCTGTCAAGCCGATAATCAAAAAACAAACTGCTAGAGATTTCAGTATAAATCTATCCATCATTTTCAGGTTATCTCTACATTCATTCAAATATTACAGACTATTTTATTGTTTTCAATATGATGAATCAAGATCACTTCATCGGATAGATGAACGGTCAATCACTTTAAAGGACCATCAGCCAAGCGACTGATGATTTTTTTATAGCTTAGTACATTACAATTAGATAAGTAGCTTATAGTTGAATACGCTGCAAAAATGCTTGCGTCCTTGGATGCTCTGAATCCTCAAAGAGCTGCTTGGCACTGCCCTCTTCGACAACAACACCATCTTCAATTAAAACCACATGATCTGCGACATCACGAGCAAAGTTAATCTCATGCGTAACTACGACCATTGTCCAACCTTCTGACGCCAATTTTTTCATGGTTTCAAGGACATCTTGTACCAACTCAGGATCAAGCGCGGACGTTGGTTCATCGAACAACAATAATGACGGCTCAATCGCAAGTGCACGAGCAATACCAACTCGCTGCTGCTGACCACCAGATAGCTGAAACGGATAAAGATCCGCTTTGTCCGACAGACCAACTTTTTCCAATAATACTAAAGCCTGCTCACGAGCATGCGCTTTACTTTGTCCTTGTACGACTGTCGGGCCAAGCATTAAGTTTTCAAGCGCGGATTTGTGCGGGAATAAATTATAAGACTGAAACACCATGCCCGACTTACGTTGCAGCGCCAACAAGGTTTTTTTCTTAGGCTTAGTGGCAAAATCTACCGTCAAGCTGCCGTCGTCAAAGGCAATAACGCCTTGATCTGGAATTTCTAGCGCATTTAAGCATCGTAAAAAAGTGGTTTTACCAGACCCTGATGGCCCTAATATCACCACGACTTTGCCTTTTTCAATGGTCAAATCAATGCCTTTGAGCACTTGATTGCTGCCAAAGGCTTTGTGAATGTTGGTGACTTTGATCATAAAGGTTCCTGTTGTGCGGATGATACTAAAGCTGTTCTGCAATCAGTCAAAAAGCTATTTCGTACTTAGCTATTTCGCCACGTAGCGATCAAGTTTGGTCTCAAGCTTACCTTGAATAAAGGTTAGGAATAAACAAATACCCCAATAAATCACTGCCGCTTCGGTGTAAACCAACATAAACTCATAGTTACGTGCGGTGATAATCTGAGCCTGTTTAAACAGCTCCGTGACCAGCACCAATGAGGCTAATGAGGTATCTTTTACCAAACTGATAAAGGTATTAGATAACGGCGGCACCGACACTCGAAGCGCCTGCGGTAAAATCACATGACGAAACGTCTGTAGATACGTCAAGCCAACCGTCGAGCCTGCTTCCCACTGCCCTTTTGGTATCGACAAAATCGAAGCACGCACTGTCTCCGATGCATAAGCACCGATGTTCAGTGAGAACGCAATAATCGCTGAGGGAAAGGGATCGAGCTTCACCCCGACACTTGGCAGACCATAGAAAATAATAAACAGCTGAACCAGCATCGGTGTACCGCGAATGGCGGACACATAGACACGAGCGAGCCGATAGATGATTTCATGGAACCAGCCAGCGCGTGGGACGATACGAATGAGCGCCACCGACAGCGCAATTGCCATACCAATCGCAAAGGATATCAATGCCAGCGGTATCGAATAATAGATACCGCCTTTGAGCATTGGCCAAAACGAATTGATGACAATTTGCGCCCGAGCAGGGTCCATGAATGGCAACAATGCCAGTAATTCAGCCAGCAATGAGGTTATAGACGCTAGCATTATTTTTGTTGACTTATATCAGCACCAAAGAATTCTTCGCTCAGCTTGGTCAATGTACCATCCGCTTTTAATGCGGCCATGGCTTCGTCTAGTTTGGCGACCACAGCATCATCACCTTTTAGCAATACTAAGCCCGAGCCCGTCTGCTCACTGACAGGAGCGACCAATTTGATTTCAAGCGCACTGTCGGGGAATTTCTTGAGATAATCCAATATGGCAAGATTGTCATTCATTGTAAAGTCAGCACGGTCTTGTTTGACCAATTGAATCGCTTGCGCCATACCATCGACAGGGACAACTTCGGCTTCATAGCGTTCTGCCAGCTCACCATAATTACTGCTCAGTGACTGTGCTGAACGCAAACCTTTTAACGCTTCCCATGAGCTATAACGATTGTCATCAGTTGGCGCTAACACCACAGCACCTGACCAGCTATAAGCGGTGGCTTTGTCATATTTGGCTAGACGTTCAGGCGTGGTCAAGCTAACTTGGTTGGCGACCATATCAAAACGTTTTGAGTCTAGACCTGCCAGCATCGCATCCCACTGAGTTTCTTTAAACTCAACATCAACGCCTAGTTTATCAGCGACTGCACGCGTCACTTCGACGTCATAACCCGTCAACTGACCGCTCTCATTATGATACGTGAATGGCGGATAGGTGCCTTCGGTACCGACGTTAATCGTGCCGCCATTATTGATACGTTGTAGCAAATCTGAACCACCAGTCGCAGCACTATCTGTCGCATTGGTGTCGGCTTCATTGGTGCTAGACTGACCACAAGCGGCAAGCAATACAGTACTGGCGGCAAGGGCTAAAAGGTTACGACGTTTCATAAGGCGTCCTTATAGGATAAATGAATAATGCAAAAATATAAGTAGAGCAAAATATATAAGCCAAATAAAAACGGCTAAATGATGACATACAGAGATAGCAATAAAACCTGTACGCTATTATCTGTGTCTTTGGTTGCTCAATTTGAGGATAGTAAGTCTGTTTTTCAATACTACTTTTAGGTATTAGATATAATTTTTAAGCATTTTACAGTAACGTTTACCTTTAATCACAATGGCTAGTCAGCGCTAATGCTGTTGCCAGCTACCTAGCAAACTTAAAAATCAAATCGTAGCTAAGTTATATACTATCGTAATTGGGTAAGAATAACCGTACAAAAACAGTGAGCATGCGTAAGATTGTTAGAGTGCACCTGAGAATTGATAACGATCGCCAGCATGCCACATCTTTACAAAGGTCAATACTTTCCCTGCCGAATAAGTCTGACGACGTAGCACTAACGTCGGTGACTGCGGTGCAATCTGTAGCGCCTCAGCAATCTCATCAGGTGCTGCTAAGGCGCGAATGGTATAGTTACCGCGCTCGAGTGGACTTTCAGCAATCAAGTAGTCGCTAGTATTCACCACGCTAAAATCTTGCTCAATGAATGCTGGTACTTTTGTCGCATCGACCCAACGCTCTTCAAATTGTATCGGCTGGCCATCCGCGAAATGAATGATTTTTACTTCGTATAAAATAGCCGCCTCGGTGCTATTAGTAGTGCTATCAGCTTCATTTGCCTCAGAATGCAAGACTGCTTCATCAATACTAAATTTACGGCGCATTTCATCATCTAACATGCTCGCGGTAATAGCGCGTTTGCTCAGCACTTGTGCCTGATAGTCACGATTGGCTGATTTTAAGTCTTGAGCAATATTACGCACTTCTACAAAGGTATGATTGAACTGCTGCTGGGCGACGAATGTCCCCGACCCTTGGCGGCGCTCCAATACCCGCTCTTCACTCAACTCTTTCAAGGCACGATTGACCGTCATACGCGATACCCCAAACTCTTCTGCCAAGGCCATTTCGGTAGAGATTGCATTGCCCGCCTGCCATTTTCCGGAATGGATATTGTCCAATATGGCATTTTTAATCCGCTGATAGGCTGGAATCGTCTTTGTCATATTCGTCTTTAACCGTTAGTTTCATCAATAATAATGAGGCCATAATATCACGAGATAACTTCATGAACCTCAGCAAAACCCCTTCACCTCTGTCTATCTGCCAAAACACTCACAAAAATAATTGAGTCATTTATAAAAAAGTACTTGCGTGTGAAAATAATCTTTGATAATTTGTATATACAACTTTACAGTAGTGCTAAAAATCTGCGTCATCTAATCGATATTTCGCCGAATTTATAGACTGACTGTAAAACGCTTACCTTGATTACTTTATTGTCTAAAAAGATTTCATAAGGATTTGACCATGACTACTGATACCGATAGCAACAAACCTACCCGCCGTGATGAGAGCCGCGAAATCGCCGCGCCGACTGGTAGCACATTAAATTGCAAAAGCTGGCTGACCGAAGCGCCTTATCGCATGCTGCAAAACAACCTACACCCTGATGTGGCCGAAAACCCAAAAAGCTTGGTTGTGTATGGCGGTATCGGACGTGCAGCCCGTAACTGGGAAAGCTATGATCAAATCCTAGAATCACTCAAAGAATTAGAAGACGATGAGACCTTATTGGTGCAATCAGGCAAACCGGTTGGCGTCTTTCAGACTCACGAAAATGCGCCGCGTGTATTGATTGCCAACTCCAACCTTGTGCCCCGCTGGGCGACGTGGGAGCATTTCAACGAGCTCGATCGCAAAGACCTATTTATGTATGGTCAAATGACTGCCGGTAGCTGGATTTATATCGGCACTCAAGGTATTGTCCAAGGCACATATGAAACCTTTGTCGAAGCCGGTCGCCAGCATTATGATGGCAGCTGGGCAGGACGTTGGATTTTGACCGCTGGTCTTGGCGGTATGGGCGGCGCACAGCCTTTAGCCGCGACCTTTGCCGGCGCGACTTCTTTAAACATCGAATGCCAACAGTCTAGTATTGATTTCCGTTTGCGTACTGGTTACGTCGATAAGCAAGCCGACAATCTTGACCATGCTTATGAGCTGATTAAGCAGCATACTGCCGCAGGTGAAGCCGTCTCTATCGCGCTACTTGGCAATGCGGCTGATATCTTGCCTGAGATGGTCAAGCGTGCCAATGCAGGCGAGATAAAACCTGATTTGGTCACTGACCAAACCTCCGCTCACGACTTAATCAATGGCTACTTGCCAAGTGGCTGGACAGTTGAAGAATGGAAAGCAGCACAAGAAAATCCAGACCAACATGCCGCCTTAACCAAAGATGCTGCTGCATCTTGTGCCGTACACGTGCAGGCCATGCTAGATCTACAAGAAATGGGTATCCCAACGACTGATTATGGTAATAACATTCGTCAAGTTGCCTTTGATGAAGGGGTAAAAAATGCCTTTAATTTCCCGGGTTTTGTCCCTGCTTATATTCGTCCGCTGTTTTGCCAAGGTAAAGGTCCATTCCGCTGGGTCGCATTATCAGGTGATCCAGAAGATATCTACAAAACCGATCAAAAAATTAAAGAGCTGTTCCCTGAAAATCAGCATATTCATCGCTGGCTAGACATGGCGAAAGAACGCATTCAATTTCAAGGCTTGCCAGCACGTATCTGCTGGTTAGGTCTTGGTGAACGTGATAAAGCAGGCTTGGCATTTAACGAAATGGTTAAAAGTGGTGAGTTAAAAGGTCCTATCGTTATCGGTCGTGACCATTTGGATACTGGCTCTGTTGCCAGCCCCAACCGCGAAACAGAAAGTATGAAAGATGGTTCAGATGCGGTGTCTGACTGGGCGTTATTAAACGGCATGCTCAATGTCGCAGGCGGCGCCACTTGGGTGTCATTACATCATGGCGGCGGCGTGGGTATGGGTTACTCGCAGCACTCTGGCATGGTCATCGTCGCTGATGGCACAGATGCCGCTGCCAAGCGCTTGGCGCGAGTACTGGTCAATGATTGCGGCTCAGGTGTGATGCGTCATGCGGATGCGGGCTATGAGCTGGCCATCAAAACAGCCAAAGAATATGGCTTAAATCTACCGATGATTAAATAGCTTGCCCTTGTCCTTATATGCCCAAATGATATAAGGACATCATCAACACTTTATCAAGGACGATAATATGTCTGAACGTGATATTTTGCCCCCAGGCAGCTCCGTGCCTAGAACGCCTCTAGACAGTCCAGCACCTGCTAGCCCGCCGCCTGAAAAGCTGCTGTCCAAACCTGTCGCACTGATACAGCTAATCGTATTTAGTGCTATTGGCTTGGTGATGTTCTTTGTGCCTTTTACTATTGGTGAAAAGAGCACCATTTTATTTGATCATGGGGCAACTTATCTAGTCACTCAGCAGCACACCCTTGCTGTGTTTTTGCTGTTTCTACTGATGATTTATGGTGTTGGCAAACCCATTTATGATGGTTCATGGCGTAAAAATATCACCAATATGATATTAACCGCCTTCAAGATTATCGGGCTAGTACTCGCCATCATGTATATCACTGATATGGCGCCTGCTATCATCATGGAAAAGGACATGTTGCCGTTTTTGTTTGAAAAACTGGCATTACCAGTCGGTATGATTGTCCCTATTGGCGCATTAATCCTCGCTTTTTTGCTCGGTTTTGGCTTACTGGAGATGTTTGGGGTGCTCATGCAGCCTATTATGAAGCCAATTTGGAAAACGCCCGGCTCATCGGCGATTGATGCCGTTGCGTCCTTTGTTGGTAGTTACTCTATTGGGCTGCTCATTACCAATCGGGTATTTTTGCAAAATCAATATTCGGTCCGTGAAGCCATCATCATTGCTACTGGGTTTTCTACGGTATCGGCAGCCTTTATGGTGATCGTTGCTAAGACCCTTGGTCTAATGGAGTTTTGGAATCTGTTTTTTTGGTCGACACTGATTATTACCTTTATTGTCACTGCCATTACCGCACGTATTCCGCCTATCCGGGGTTTTGATGATAGCGTCGAGCGTCCAAACTTGGAAAACCAACAAGGTAATCGCTTAGCAGCAGCTTATCATTTAGGACTGGCTACTTCGCGCCGTGCGACTGACCTCAAACAAATTATGTGGTCGAACTTTCGCGATGGGGTGACGATGGCAGCCGCGATTGTGCCTTCTATTATCGCGGTAGGGTTGACAGGCCTTTTACTAGCCAAATATACGCCAGTCTTTGATGCGCTAGGTTTGCTCTTGTATCCATTCACTTGGGTAACCGGTATGCCCGAGCCACTAGTTGCTGCCAAAGGTATGTCAGCGGGATTGGCTGAGATGTTCTTGCCTGCACTACTGCTAACGGAAGCTGAGGTCTTGACCCGCTATGTGGCAGGCGTGGTTTCGATTAGTAGCGTGCTGTTTTTTTCAGCGATGATTCCTTGTGTATTGGCAACTGAGATTCCGCTGTCAGTACCTAAGATGGTCATTATCTGGTTTGAGCGAGTGGTGCTTAGCATTCTAATCGCTGCGCCTTTTGGACACTTAGCGATATACTTGGGCTGGATCAGTTAGACCGACTGAAACAAGCGGGATTGGTTAAAGAAATTTAGACAGCATAGCTTTTAACGGTTTATAAACAACAATGCATAAACTAAAATGTATAGACAACAAAAAATACAATTAATATAGCTCATAAATTAGGATAACTCGCATGACTGATATCAAAAAACTAACCCTACACCCACGCCAATTAAGCTTTGAGATGTTGCGCGATATTTATGAGCAACCTGTCATATTGACGCTACCCGACAGTGCTTATGAGGCGATAGATGCCTCGCATGAAGATGTACGTACCATCATTGCGCGTGATAAGAGCGCTTATGGCATCAATACCGGTTTTGGCCTGTTAGCAAAAACTCGTATTAGTGATGATCAACTTGAGCTACTGCAGCGTAACCTTATCGTTTCTCACTCAGTGGGTACTGGTGAAGCATTGCCAGACAGTGTGGTTCGATTGATTATGGTCATGAAAGTCGCCAGCCTCGCGCAAGGCGTCTCTGGCGTCCGCCGCGCTGTGGTCGATAGCTTACTTGGCTTAATTAACAATCAAATTACGCCAAACATTCCCGCCAAAGGCTCCGTTGGGGCCTCTGGTGACTTAGCACCTTTATCACATATGACGCTGGCCATGATGGGCGAAGGCGATGTCTATGTTGGCGGCAAAAAAGTACCCGCTGCTGAGGCATTAGCGCAGCATGGTCTTGAGCCCATTACCCTAGCGGCCAAAGAAGGTCTTGCCCTGATTAACGGCACCCAAGTATCCACCGCACTGGCATTGCGTGGTTATTTCTTAGCGCGTGACTTGCTTGAGACAGCCACCATCGTCGGCTCTATGTCTATCGATGCCGCCAAAGGCTCGGATGCCCCATTTGACGCACGTATTCATGAAGTGCGTGGCCATCATGGTCAAATTGAAATCGCTAAAGCGCATCGTCAGCTGATTAAAGGCAGTGCTATTCGCGCCTCCCATGATGGTGAGCAAGACGATAGAGTACAAGACCCTTATTGCTTACGCTGCCAGCCACAGGTCATGGGTGCTTGCCTTGATATCATCAACCAAGCAGGCAAGACTTTATTAATTGAATCTAATGCGGTAACCGATAATCCACTTATCTTTAACAATGATGACGGCCCAGTGGCTATCTCAGGTGGTAACTTCCATGCTGAACCAGTTGCTTTTGCTGCAGACATTTTAGCCTTGGCGATTGCTGAGATTGGTTCTATGTCTGAGCGCCGTGTGGCTTTATTGATTGATGCAACCTTATCAGGCGGCTTACCGCCATTCTTAGTTGACAATGCTGGGGTAAACTCAGGCTTTATGATTGCCCACGTGACCGCAGCGGCGCTAGCTTCAGAGAACAAGTCTATCGCCCACCCTGGCAGCGTTGATAGCATTCCAACTTCTGCCAATCAAGAAGACCACGTATCTATGGCAACCTATTGTGCGCGCCGCCTATATGAGATGGCGCAAAATACCGCCACCATTATCGGCATTGAGCTATTGGCTGCTGGTCAAGGTATCGACTTCCATCGTGGACTAGATACCTCAGAGCCGTTACAGACAGCGCATCAGAAACTACGCGAGCAAGTCACTTTTTATGATAAAGATCGCTACCTAGCGCCTGATATTGAAGCAGCAAAGCAGCTGGTATTAGATGGCACGCTCACCGAATACTGGCAGTCACTGCGCAGCGATTGGTATGAGTCTAAATAGGAAAGTTTTATATATATAAAATCTACTCTCAACCATCTAGCTTTATTGGCATAAGCCATACTAAATTGAGAGTCAGGTTTTATATTATGAAAGGAGGTCAACAATGACAATAGCCGTTAGCCACACCGCAGCTGATATGAGTCGGTGGACAGGACGTGCAGAGCCGTTTGAGTCTGCGCGCGCCCGCTACTGGTATCAAATAGCTCAGCCTTATGCCTTTGATAGCACCGGTCAGCAAAACGGTCAGCGCATTGGGCTGGTCGGGTTCGCTTGTGACCAAGGCGTCAGACGTAATCAAGGACGCGTAGGTGCAAGAGCTGCGCCGCCCTTAATTCGTCAAACATTTGCGGCACTACCGGTCATCGCTGAGTTACAACAACGCTTTGATGGTCAATTGCCAACCTTATTGGGTGATGCTGGCGATATCCATTGTCATGATAATGATGATTTTGCCGAGCGTACCCTTGAGCAAGCCCAAGTAAAGTATGCCGATAAGGTTAGCCATATTATCCAGCAAGGCGGCCTGCCTATTGGTCTTGGTGGTGGTCATGCCATCGCTTACGGTAGCTTTTTAGGATTATGGCAGGCGCTGTCATCAGAAACCGATCAGCCTACTAATAACGTTAGCAATGTCAAAAACTATTTTGAAAATAATGTCGAAAGCAATCTTGAAAGCCATGTTAAAAGCCATACGAGTGCAATGCCTAGCATCGGGGTGATTAACTTTGATGCGCATCTAGATATTCGCCAATCGGATTTCGCCACGTCTGGTACGCCATTTCGCCAAATAGCCGAGCACCTTGAAGCACAAGGTCAGCCATTTCACTATTGCTGTATCGGCGTTAGCCGGTTTTCCAACACTGCCGCGCTCTTCGACCGTGCTGAGCAGTTAGGCGTCCACATTATCAGTGACGAAGACTGCACCAATAAGAAATGGAAAAAAATTGCAGCTCAAATAGAAGAATTTATCAATGACGTTGATGTGGTCTACTTAACCATTGATATGGACTGCTTGCCATCGAGCGTCGTTCCTGGTGTCAGTGCACCAGCAGCTTATGGTATTGAGCTGAGCTTCGTTGAGCGCGCGGTCAAACGTATCATGGCGTCGAATAAAGTAAAAATGGCCGATATCGCCGAGATTAACCCGAGCTTTGATATTGATGGACGCAGCTGTAAGGTTGCGGCAAGACTATTAGCAACTATTATCGAGCAGCATTTACTTTTAGTATAAATAAATCGATACAGAATAAAAGTGTTATGAATATTTATACAAGTGACTGGGATGAATTTTGCGAAGCCTTTGTCTCGCTTGCGCACAACAAGCGAGTAAAATTTGTACCAGTCACGCTATAACATTTTTAAAATAAACCAACCATACAAGGCTACTGAAGTAAGTTTTGCACATCCTCTGTCAGCAGCACCACAGCAAGAAGCGTTTTTACCAACGACACAATGTCTATTTTAAAGTAAGCGGACTATGGATGGCTGCACTAAATCTATACTAATAAGTAGGAGCACATTATGACTAATACGACAAATTCTACAGACCAAACGCCTATAAACGATTCCACTCTGACATCGTTTGAGCACCTCATTATCAACGCTAATCTTGCCACCTTTTCAACGCAATACGAGTTTGATATTTATAGCGACAATCAAGAAAAAAGTACCCCTTACGGTCAGTTAGAAAACGCCGCTATCGGTATCAAAGACGGCAAAATTGCATGGATTGGTACGCAGGAACAAATACAGCCATACCTCACCCATTATAAAAATGATCAAATCAAAGACGTCGATGGCAACTGGGTCACGCCCGGACTCATCGATTGTCATACCCATATCGTTTATGGCGGTAACCGTAGCAACGAGTTCGAAGCGCGATTGCAAGGCGTTAGTTATCAAGATATCGCGGCACAAGGTGGCGGCATTGTCTCAACCGTTAGCGCCACCCGCGCAGCGAATGAGGAAGAGTTGTTTGCGCAAAGTGAAAAACGTCTGCTCGCGCTCATAAAAGAAGGCGTGACCAGTGTCGAAATCAAATCTGGCTATGGGCTGGACTTAGAAACTGAGCGAAAAATGCTAAAAGTCGCCCGCGCACTCGGTGACAAACACAACATTCATGTTAGCACCACTTATTTGGCCGCCCATGCGCTACCGCCAGAGTATAAAGACAATGCCGATGACTATATCGAGCAAGTTTGCCAGTGGTTACCAATCTTGCATAGCGAGGGCTTGGTCGATGCGGTCGATGGCTTTTGTGAAAACATCGCCTTTAGTAGCGAGCAGATTCAGCGCGTCTTTGACGTTGCCCGCTCGTTAGAGTTGCCAGTTAAGCTGCATTCCGAGCAGCTCTCAAACATAGGTGCTAGTGCTTTGGTAGCAGAATACCAAGGACTATCAAGCGACCATCTTGAGCACTTAGCAGAAGAAGATATTGAAAAAATGTCCGCAAGCAACACGGTAGCCGTACTATTGCCGGGTGCTTTTTATACGCTACGTGATACTAAGTTGCCACCGATAGAAGCACTGCGCAAACATCAGGTCAACATTGCCATATCGACAGATTGCAACCCCGGTACTTCACCACTAACGTCACTGTTATTAGCGATGAATATGGGCTGTACATTATTTTATCTCACTACTGAAGAAGTATTGGCAGGCGCAACTGTTCACGCGGCACAAGCGTTAGGTCTCGCCAAAAAAGGCAAAATAGAAGTGGGTTACGATGCTGATTTAGCGTTATGGGACATCGCCCGCCCTGCTGACCTTGCTTATCAAATGGGGTTAAATCCTATTGCAGGTATCATGGTTCAAGGTAAATGGCGCGAGACGGTATAGCAAATTTATATAAACATTTACCATAATTAAAGAAGCCCCAACCATTAAATGATTGGGGTTTTTTTATTGGCTATCGATAGAAGTTAAGACACTGCTACTCTATAGTCAGTAAAAAATAATGTCGATACATCATGCACTGCTGATATTTATTTATGTCGCTCAGTTATTTTTTAAACTTGTTTTTAAATGTACTCCCCGTATCGGCATCGATATTTAGCCAAAGCAGACTATTGCCTTTGAAAAGTTGGGTTTCGTAGTAGGACGCATGATTAGCATAATCGCGATCATTCTTAAACTCAATTTCGAGAATGCGACCACCCGTTTGCTTCTCAGCGATACTCATCGCATCCATCACCTTGATTTTTGCTTGCTGCTGAGCCTTATAGTCAGCCAAATCGTCCTTATCCAGACGTTCGGTTTCAGTCTTTACGATTTTGCCAGTTATAGCATCAACTTTGATTTCATAACCAGTGGTATTAGTACTAAATTCCAGCTCATAGACACCGCCATCACCCTCAGCATCGCTATCATCGTCATCAAACTCTGCGCTGATTAAAGTACCGGAAGCTTCTTTGCTCGCCGTAGTAATCGCCTGCTTTAGGCTAATTTTCGCTGCTTGAGCAGCACTCACTTCGTCAGTATGATTGGCAGCACTAACAGCTGTACTAACTACACCTGCGCTCAATGCTAAAGTTAGACAAGCACCCAATGTAGTCAGTTGAAGTTTTTTGATAATATTACTCATATCTCTTTATCCTTATAGCCATTATGGAATTGCTTTTATGATACGGATATATAGGGATGAATAGCAGATAAAAAGGTAGCGTAATGTAGCTTTCCTGTTTATGCTTCTAAAGCAAGCACATGTGGAAAGAACACGAGATAACTCTTTGGTTTATATATTAATTTGAGCGAGTAAGCGCTATAATATGTCTGCCATTTCCTTCTCTGAATTTCCAAATATTGAGACCATAATTAATGATGCGAAACACGCTACAAAACTTACTTTACAACAGTAATTATGATCAATCAGACCCTTCAACCGCCGCTTTTGACACTTTGCCAATTATCATACAGAAAGCGCTATTACAACAGCAGCGTATCGTATTGATAGCCAATAATCCTTCAATAGATACAGCGAGCTTAGAGGCGCTGTTGCAGCCGACAGATATGCTGGTTTTGTTTAATGATTTTATTCATGCTGATTTTTTTGCGCATCATCCTAGTGTTAAAGATCTACCAAAACTATTATTCTTTAGAAAAATTGGCGACAGTCTGTTGCATTTTGGCATGCCGCCTCGTAGTAATAATTTGACGGCGATGCTCGATATGGCAAAGCATGCACCACTTGGCATCTTGTTTGGCAATACTGACTACCAGTTTCCATTACTAGCTGATGACCCCAGCCCTAATGATGATCCGATAACAGCCAGCCGAGTATTAGAGATTCCAGAACTGCTAAATGAATTATTGCATAGCGATGAGCATTGTCGCGTGTTATCAGAGCAGGATAGCGTGGTGGCAGATTATCCTATTTTTGCTGATATCCATTCATCAGCGCCGACCTCAGGGTTTCTGTTATATCGGCTATTATTGGCGGCGCGCTTACATGTGCAGCAGCGACAGAACGCTGCGACTCCGCTATCGATAGTCATGTTGGGCTTTAATAATGATGACAAAACAGCGCACTTTTGGGATGGGCATAATTGGGCGTTTGAGAGACAAGAGCTTGCGACGCCGCCTAATAGTGTCGAGATTATTCGTCAGTACTAATAGAACACTACTAATAAGATTAAACACTTATAGTTGATTCACTTTAAAACTGATATAGCGAGACTGGGATAAATTTCTTGCAGCCTCTGTCTGCGCAGGCACAGCACGCAAAAGAAATTTGTACCAGTCTAGCGTATTAATGCAATGTATCTATTTTATTTAGTATCGACTATATATCTACACATAAGGCGCATCCGGATAATGAGCCGCTCTAATCTCGACTTCACTTGGCTGTCGATTGATAGCAATCGGTACTGTCTGCTCGTCTCGCCAGTTAATCAGTTGTAATTGCGAAAATTCCGCTAACCATCCTGACATCGGCCAATGTTGCCATTTTTCATAAAAGCGATTGGCATTGATAACGATACTATCCAAATGATTAAGCGGCGGTCTATAGACACTATGCTGTTGATGGTAAATCACATCATCAGTTAAATAAAAATCGATATTTAACGCGCGCGCCATAAAAGCAAAATCCGTATCTTCAGCGCCATAGCCGACATAATCCGTATCAAAGCCACCAATTTGCTCAAACTGACTGTGCATAATAGCAAAGCAAAGACTCCAAAACGCACCATAGTCTTGCGTCTGTTTAATAGACGTACCCTGATGTTGTAAATCAAAGTTATCCCGATAAGGGTTAAATACAGACAGCTTGTCTAAAAAGTCGGTTGCTAATTTACCTTGTTGTAGCTGTCTACCCTCATTATCCGTCAAAGGACGCGTCAGATAACGCGGTTGACCCATCAGTAAGGCGTTGGGACGTGCTTGAAGTTTACTATATAGCTGCTCAATAAAGGTTGGCGCGACGATACAGTCTACATCCAAGAAAATCATGGCATCATACGTGGCGCGCGCCGCTCCAAGGTTACGGTTACGACCGATATCAAATGATGCGCTAATTGCTAGTCCATTCTCAGTCGCTGTAGTCGTTGCTATCTTAATGATATTTAAATCGTATGCTGCCAGACGTTCAGGCTCAGCGTCATCATTAACGATAATAACTTCTGCTGGTTTGACACTACCCTGCTCCAAGCTACCGAGTAGGTTGTAGAGATGCCGATTGCGACCGTAGCAGGTAGTAATGACGCTTAAAGGCACGCTAACGGGAGTAGTGGCATGAGTGGCCTCTTGCGCTTTGGTTGTCGTTGTCATAGAGATCTTCTTTGCTCTTATTGTAGAACCTTTTGTTTTTAAGGTTTCTTATTGTTTATCAGGTTTTAGGCCCAATTGTGGCAATAACCATTCTTCAAACCAAGCTTTGACGGAAGTATAGTCAACAATGCTATCCATAAATTTTTGCGCTGGCGTATTATCTTGATTATCCGTTAGAGCAGTCTTATCAGTGTTGATTGACTCATTGCTAATCGATTCATTGCTAATTGACTTATCGTTAACTGATAAAAAAGACGGTATATCCTGACTACCCAAACTTGAATTTTGAGCCATGAACTGTGCCCAACTTAGAGCACGACCTTGCTCAATCAGCGCCTCTGCCATGACTTCCTGCTCACGATGCGGACGCTCATCTGGCAACACCACGAGCGGCGTCGCATAGTCATAAGCTTGCGCAATACCGTTCAAACCACACGCCATCAACAGCAGGTCACTATAGGCAATAAATGGCGTCACATCATTTACGTGAGCAGCAATATCAACACAATGTCGTGCCTCGTCGTTAATAGGTCCAAGCGATATAATCAATGCATTCGGTAATGCACGGCGTAGCTCGGGCAGCTTGGCATCAATAGCGTCGTGCCCACCGTAACCTTTGATAACCGTTATGATTGTAGTATCAGCTATTTTTTGTTTATTATCCGAAGATGAAAGCCGCTCATGGATACTAATACTACTAGTAGTGAGCGTCATGAGCTTATTTATAAAGGCGGTAAACGTTAACAGCTCATCCGTCTTATTGGGCATGAAATCAAGATATAGCGTTTTTTGGCGTACCCAGTCCAGCGTTGCTGACGCTTCAAGTGCCTTTGGGTAAGGGGTTAATAATCCCAGCGCGCCAGCAAAGGCGTTCAAGTGCGGTATATCATCGCGCTCACCTGCCAGCCTTACGTATAAGTAAGGAATACTAGCCACGCGACACAGCATAGCAACTTCGGCGCTGACATCAATAATCATTAGGTCAATCTGACGCTGACGAATCTCATCGAGTAACTGCCAGCTGCGCATCTGCACATTGCGATTACCTACTGGTGAATAATGCAAACTACTTGGCTGCCAATATTTTCCAGCTCGCCCTAGTAGTACATCTTCTGGTAGCTGATCCTCAGCGCTTAAACGTACGATTTGCTCATCAGTTATCGCGCTAAAGTGATAACCATCATTAGGCAAACTGGTAAACACTGTCATCTGCGAGCGTAATTTAGGCGGCAATAGAGCAGCCAATTTATCTGCTTGGCGACAGTGACCTGAACCATGATGATGGGCATAATAGCCAATACGCATAAGGAGATTTCCCAAAATTTACTGTTTAAAAACTGACGCTTAAATAGCTAGTAAAGTTAGTCTGTTTATTTAGAAAATTTTTAGTAGGCTAGAACTTGAATCATAAGTATCATCTAGAAAGACAAGGCCTGAATCTGAGCACTATTACTATCACCACTTTCCAAAGCCTGCTCGTATAGCCGCAGATAACCATCCACCATCGTAGCGACGGAACAAAACTGCTCAGCACGCAGACGACATGCCGCGCGGGAAATATGTTTGATATCAGCAAAAGCTTGAATGAAAGCGTCTTTGTCCATCTTAGGTACAATGATACCAGTCGATGACGTGACAATCTCAGCGCTCGCACCGACATCAAATCCAATCACTGGCGTACCGCAAGCCAAACTCTCAGCCAGCGTTAAGCCATAAGGCTCGTCCCATGTACTGGTAAATAGCATAGCAGTCACTTGGCTTAAGCGTTCATTGATTTGATCTTTACTCAGATGACCGACGTAATCGAATAAAGACCCAGCGTTTTTATCTTCTTCTAGTAACGGTGCAACGTACTCATCAAAATATTCCTCATTACTTTTTGGCCCTGCAATAATGAGGCGCTTGCCGGCCGCTTTGCAATACTCCATCGCTAAATGGGTGCCTTTTTCCACACAAATGCGCCCATACCAAAAGTAAATCTCGTCTTCAATTGGGTTTGTATTGGCATCAAATGACTGTACATCAATACCGTTATAGACCACATGAGAAGGCACGAACTCAGCAAATAACTGCTGCTGATGACCACTAATCGCGGTGAACTGGGTTTGCGTGCCTTGACGTAGTGTCAATAATGCTAAGCGCAGCTGCGGGAAAATCGGCGTATGAAAGGTGGTAAAAAAACGCGCGCCAAATGCCTGTCCCATCATCATCGGTATATGGTGCAAGCTGTGATTGTGCACCACATCGATCATGCCCTGCTCATCACGACTGATGATATCGCGCATGGCTTGCTGATAGACCAAATACTGATACAACTCTTCGCGACTCATACCTACCGAATCATGCTCATTGTCATAGACCAACGCATCAAACTGCGTGCGCGTCATAAAGGGCACGAGTGTCGCATTAGTCTGACTATCAGCATGCGCATAGAGCAACACTTCATGTCCTTGAGCGACCAATTCATCACATATAAGCTCGGTAATCATCTCAAGACCGCCAGCATATGGCTGCGCGATTGGATATAGAGAATGCGCAATAATGGCAATGCGCAATACAGGAGTATCTATTACGCTAGCATCACGGTAAGCAGTAATACTTGATATATCGACAGTAGGGCTAGATAGCATAACAAGTCCAATATGAATTTATTAAGTATAAATTAACTAAATATGAGTTGAATGACAGTCATTAGGTACAGATAAAAATTGTAGAGATTAAAATTAATGTTGTTAAAAATTAACAGCATTGTCGTCTTTAAATGAAGACGTCAAAGGTTTGTCTTTTGATTTAGCAATACTAATCATGTGCGGCTGAGACAAGTTTTTAGTAACGAAGCTTTTAGCACTGAGGTTTTTAGTAATTAAGGTCTCAGCAGCTACCTTTTTATTTGCAACCTGATATTCTTCATAGCTGTAATTATCCAGCATCACCTTGGCAGCCCATACTTTTAGAATACAAACCATCACGGCGCAGCCAAATAGTAGCGGTGAATATAAAAGGGAAAATGGCGATACAATTATGGCTGTGGTTATATTTAACATTAGCAATACTTTAGGCATCGCCATTAAATTGGCAACATAAACTGATTTTCGCGTACGTATCAACTCTTGCTTCGGCGTACAGATAAACGGCTTCTTTTGTCCCCATAGTACTGGCCACCATGATAAAGCGCCCAACTCCCAAAAATTCAGATGCACAGCCCAAGCCCGCAAACGATTACTTAAGCTTGGCGCAGCTCCATTGCTAGTTTGCTGATTGAGCGATGCCCTATCCTGCATATATGCCCATAAACGCCTACCCAAAAATATGGCGTAACTCGCATACACGATATATAAAGGAGCAAGCAAAGCATAAATATTTAAACTGGTGCTGAATAGTAGCGCACTCGTAATAATAAGTAGCGTCAATAGCTGCAATACGATAAAGATACCGGTAAAATTGACCCAAGCACTAAGCTGAGATAAGTGTGCACCCATGTACGCTAGACGCTCACTGAGTTTCTTTTTTGTAGCGGATGAGTCTGTGACGAGTGAATCTATGATGGATAAACTTGTTGAAGGCAAGTTTGATGACGCTGAAAAGTAAGTATTAAGCACTTGCATATTGCCATAGATCCAGCGTCGCCGCTGGCTCATCAAGTCGTGCAAGGTAGTGGGTAGCAGTCCTGTCGCGATAACCTCAGGGACAAACTGACTGCGCAAGCCGCGACCATGCATCAGCACACCCATCTGCGCATCTTCGGTAATTGATGCGCCTGACCAGCCGCCTAAATCTAGTAGCGCGCGACGACGAATAACCGCATAAGTCCCTGTTGATAGCGCACGTTTACGGTTAAACAGACGGTATAAATGATGATTGAAATAATGATTTAATTCGCTATGAATATCGACTCGCCCTGCGTCCCGATAAAACTGCGGAAATTGCAAGAGCGCATGAGACGGATAGCGTTCGATAGCATTTGCAATTGATATTCGCGCCTGCGGTAACGCCTGATAATCACTGTCGACTACTACTATATGACTGCAATTAGGATCCATGAGTCCCAACGCTAAATTAAGTGCGCCTGCTTTAAAGCCTGCGACTGAATCGATATGATAAAAATGTACATTATGACGCGCATCAAGACTGGCACAGAACTGTGCTAATGGCTCGTATAGAGACGTTTGGGTATTATTATTATCGACAATTAAAATCTCATCATCGTCCGCTTTGATAGCTAACAACGACTTAATCGTTTCAATCACCATCGCTGCCGGTTCAGCACGGGTCATTAACTGGAAACTTAAGCGTATAGGATTTTCTGAGGTATAAGAACGCCCAGTATGGATATTTAGAGTGTCTCTAGAATAGCCCGCAACATCAGCATAGCCATCCATGCTGCCATTATAATCTTTTAGAACACGATTACCTTTTAACGCACTGTCTTTATATAAGCCAACTTTATATCGTTCAATTTTTGGTACGGCAGATTTCAATAAGTCAATCATTAAAGGATTGAAATCGTTTTTAGAGTCATTAACAATGCTATTGCCAAGAATGCGATCGTTAAAGATGCCATCGCTAAATAAATAAGCGCTTAGCCTATTTTCCATCATAGGAAGTGAGCTCAAAAAAATTGAGCGTGTACCATTATAGACTTCCTTATTGACGGTCATGGTTAATCCTTTGATGAACATATCGATACTGTAGGTAACAGCTTTAGGTAAGCTAAAATAAGCCTAGAGAATTGATAATAGTCAAAAGGACTAATAATGATTACTTATAATCTGTCTAATAAAATAGATTAATGTAACTTCAAGTAAAACATGTAAAAACATTTATAAATTAGGTACTTATAAGCCAAAAAACTTTAGTGAGCGTCCTGTCGAAAAAGGCAAAAAAATTTCAAACAAAAAAATACCGCCCTTATTAGAAATAAAAGCGGTATTTAAAATTTCAATAAGCGAACTAAGACAAACTGTCCTTTTAGCTCAAAATACTAAAAGTTGGTTCGAGATACCAAAAGTTAGTTCAAGATACCGTAGGCACATAACGCATCAGCCACGCGCTTGAAGCCCACGATATTGGCGCCAGCCATATAGTCGATATAGCCATCATCAGTCTGACCATAGTTTTCTGATGCTTCAGCGGCACAATCATGAATATTTTTCATAATACGCTTTAGGCGCTCATCGATTTCTTCAAAGGTTTTATATTGGCGCACTGAGTTTTGTGACATCTCAAGACCAGATACTGCCACACCGCCAGCGTTAGCCGCTTTGCCTGGTGCATAGTGGACACGGTGCAGACGAATATAATCAACAGCTTCGGCAGTCAATGGCATGTTAGCGCCTTCAGCGATATATTTGATGCCGTTTTCAACCATTAATTTAGCATCATCTTCGTTGACTTCGTTCTGTGTCGCTGATGGGATAGCGATATCACCTTTGATGTGCCATGGTTTTTGCTTAGCAAACCACTCACCACCATAAACATCAACATAATCACACAGTGGCTTGCTTTGTGCTTTTTGATTTTTTAGCCAATCAATTTTTTCTTGATCCATGCCTTTTTCATCATACAACGTACCTTGTGAGTCAGATACTGTCAGTACGGTTGCGCCTAGCATATTCGCTTTTTCGGCGGCGTGCAGTGAGACGTTACCCGCCCCTGAGATCAGCACTTTTTTGCCTTTGATGTTTTCGTTTTGCGCAGCCATCATATTTTCTAAGAAATAAACCGCGCCGTAGCCTGTCGCTTCTGTGCGCATTAAGCTACCACCAAAACCAACGCCTTTACCAGTCAAGACACCGCCGTGCTCGCGAGTCAAGTTTTTATACATGGCAAACATATAGCTGACTTCACGTCCACCCACACCGATATCGCCTGCTGGTACGTCAATGTCCTTGCTGACGTACTGATGCAACTCGCGCATAAAGGCATAACAAAAACGGCGGATTTCGCTGTCCGATTTACCTTTAGGATCAAAGTCAGCACCACCTTTACCGCCGCCCATTGGTAGACCTGTTAAAGCGTTTTTAAAGATTTGCTCAAAGCCCAAAAACTTCAATACGGATTGGTTGACGGTAGGATGGAAGCGAACGCCACCTTTGTACGGGCCTAAGGCATTACTAAACTGAACACGCCAGCCGCGATTGACCTGCACTTCGCCTTGATCATTTTCCCAGTTAATACGGAAGCAAATAATACGATCAGGCTCAACCAAACGCTCAAATATCTTTAAATGTTCATATTCTGGATGAGCGTCATACAGAGGTGCGATGGTAAGCGCAACTTCTTTTACCGCTTGCACGAATTCAGGTTGATGGGCATAACGTTCTTCGATTTTTTCGATGGCCTGACTGATACTCATATAGCTTCCTTAAGGTAAAAATTGTGATCTGTTGATATACATCCACGTCTTATCATTTGCTAGCAAACGATAGGATTATAAACGCCGATGTGGGATTAAAACGCTCCTATACACAGGTCGGTATAAAAACTAATGGGATTGAACGCCAACTGTTTGTCTTCTATAAATAATCGGTTAAATGCATAGCTAATAAGTAACAACTATTTTTATCTCATATCTATATATCATTTTTAGGGTCTATAAGTCTAGTAAATATCACCATCATGAAAAATGATGTGACTTTTTTCAGTATAGTTGATGCGGCAGGTTTTTGTTTGTACTCCATAGTCAAACGATGAGCAGCAATTATTCGCTTATCACTAAACCTTTTTAACGAAAAGAATCTATCGCACAATTCACTTGTTAAAAAACGTTAAATTAGTGGTAATGAGGTATAAAAATAAATAACTATTCAATATTTTATTAAAATCTATATCAGAAATAGTGATAAAAAGTAGAAATCGACCACTAAGCAGTAAAATATCTAGAAAATACCTCTTTTATTGGCATAATCGTATATCAATATTATTAGTAAGGAATTATAATGCCCTTCTTAAAGCAAGGATATTTTGGCTACCGCCACTCGTTCACAAATACATACCAACCACCAGTACAGAGAAAGCGATATGCGTACAGATTCATTCCAGCAGATTTTGGAAGACCTAAACAGCTCATCAGCCGATGTAGAAGCATCTGCCCTTATTTCTAACGATGGTCTGATGATTGCTTCAGCCTTACCAACGGGCGTTGATGAAGATCGCGTTGGCGCCATGTCAGCCGCGCTTTTATCCTTGGGTGACCGCGCAGGTCGTGAGCTCGCACGCGGCAGTATCGATCGCATTATGATTCAAGGTGAAAAAGGCTACGTGATTATGACGTCATCAGGAGATGAGGCAGTGCTGACCATTATGGCAAAACCCAATGCCAAGCTTGGTTTGATATTCTTGGATATCAAGCGCGCCTCAGAAGCCCTAGCCAAACTCATCTAATTGGTGAGCATAAAGCACTGTCGATGCCGCGTTATGGTTATCGCTATAGATAACAAGAGATAGCAAGTTATCCGTCCTACTCTAAATTAAAATTGGTGCTATGTCTTATAAAAACTATTTAAGGTAGTGCACACTGTTTATATGAAAGGCTTCAATGATGAGAGAAGAGATGAGCGATGAACTTATTAGAACAATAAAAAATATCTGGCTTATCATTCATTCTATTATCGACCGCTAACACACCAAATCCGCTTTTTAACCCTTATGAATACAACGTTAAATGAAGGAGATTACGATGGGTTCTCCACTCCCTGATGCACAAAAACCTGAGTTACCTGCAGAACAAATCATGCTGACTTATCACGATGGTACATCGCGTACTGTCTATGATACTGGTATTGAACGCCCCTACCCAGACGGCAAGCTTATCGTCTCGCGTACAGATTTGGACGGCATTTTAACGCACGTTAACGACGCCTTTGTCGAGATTAGTGGCTACAATGTCGACGAGTTAATCGGCAAACAGCACTATATTTTGCGTCATCCTGACATGCCTAAAGCGGCTTATAAAGACTTGTGGGATACCGCTGAGTCTGGGCAGAAATGGCACGGTTACGTCAAAAACTTATGCAAAGACGGCAGCCATTATTGGGTATATGCCACGGTCGTGCCTAATATTCGTCACGGCGAAACGGTGGGTTATACCTCGGTCCGCCGTAAGCCATCACGCAGCAAGATTGATGCAGCAATGGCTCAGTATGCTGAAATGAAACAAAATGAGGAAGGCTAAATCATGAGTGAACCCACGTATAACTTATTAATCGCCCCTGATTTTTCTCCTGAGCGCTTTGCCGGTTGGCATATGTTTAACACCCTTATGCAAAAGCGTGCGGGTATTCATATGCATCTCAACACACCGACGTCGTATGCTGAACAAGAAGCCCTTATCAAAGCAGGCAACGTCCATGTCATTTACGCCAATCCCTTTGATGCAGCGGCGCTGATACGCGAGCAAGGCTACCGTGCTATTGCCCGCCCTATCGGCAAATCGGATGAAATGGTCATTGCGGCAGCGGCAAATAGCGATATCAATCGTTTAGAAGATATCCGTGCTGGCGCGACAGTAGCGATGGCGGACAACCGTGATGTTAAGCTGATTGGCTTACGTTTACTCGAAGCGGTTGATATAGAAGATTCGGATCTCAATTGGGATGTCACCGAAACCTACCAAGCCGCCGCGCGCAAAGTCATTAAAGGGGAGGTCCAAGCGGCGTTCTTTTTGGCAGAGATTTTCCATGGCTTTTCACGTCTGACCAAAACCCAGCTATCGGTACTTATCGAAAGTGATTTGGCAGATATCAGTCACGTTTTATTAATCAAAGACGATGTTGCCGATGCCGCAGCGATCACCGATGCTGTCCTGAATTTTAATAAGGATGACGATGGTCAAGAAGCACTGGCTGAACTGGGTATGCCTGAAGGATTTGAGCCTATGAGTGAAGAAGACGCTGAGTTTATGATAGATTTGATGCAGACCTTGCTTGACTAGGGCATGTCTTCATTTCAAAAATGGTGATAAAAATGAGATAAATTGCCGTCAAACAAGAAAAAATAGCGCAGATAATATCGGGATATTAACCAGCTATTTGACGATGTTTGGCAAGATTTAGCCATTTTTAACCCATTTAGATGACTATCGAATGAGTTGAAGACACGCCCTAGTATGTTATCTAGCGTTTTGCTTAGCATTCTGCTTCACCTTGGTTTTATTTTGCTTAGTTAGGTTATCGCCTATGGCACTCGAGTGCGAGCGATGACCTAAAGGACACCATTATGTCTGATGTAGACCTTATTAAAGAAAGTGAGATGGCCGCGCGCAAGGTGTTTCGTTTTTACTCGCGCAAGGTATTCTTGGCGCCCAATAATCGGTATTTTCACGAACAACGTATCAATGCAGCACTGTTATTAAACGAGAAAGAACCGCTACAAGGTGCTGTGGCGGACTTTTTTTATGGCTGCTGGTATGACATTCCTTATGATGTGACCAATTTATTTACTCGTATTCAAGACCGCCTGTATCCGCAGGTTGAGCAGGGTTTTCGCGACTGTATTAATAAAAAAAGCTATATTCAGCGCAATAGTATGCTGGCGACCCGTTGGAGCGTGCTGGTGTCGCCATCGCTGAACGAGCAGACAAAGCGTTTGCGTATCAGTAGCGATGATGCCAAAGAGATTGCAAAAGACATCACCACTGAGCTGATGCAAGCACGCAATAATCAAGACTGGGGCACGATTGAGCAAATCGAAAATGAGTTCTTTGCCCACTGTATCGCGCGCCATGATCGCCTTGCCTTCTCATTAGTTTGGTTTCGCTTAGGCAAAAGCGATTGGCAGTTTGATGAACGTTGGAACCATTGCCAGCAACGCCTTGACCAAACTAACGGCCAGAATATCAAAACTTAACTTATCGCCTATTTAAAACTTCCCAACAACGGTAGCCGCTATGTCTTCTTACTTAAACGCTGATAAAACCTATCTGACCTTAACCCCAGCCGGTATTTTTGAGGCATTTTCACAAAACGAGCCGACCGATGCGCAGCTGTCTTTACAGGATTTATTATCCTATGAGCAGACACTACTGGCTGCTGACTGGCTAGCACGCTACTCTGACGGGTGGTTACAAAGCTTTATTGAACAAGGTTGGATTGAAAAGCTGTCTCTGTTTTTACCCGCGCCCAATCTGCCCTTGGATCAATTTCTACCCTACGTGGTAGCGAGCTTATCTGGTAAGCGCCGAGCAGCCATTGGCTCTGATGAAGGGTTTTGTCTTGCTCGGATTGGCTATAGTCAAGAAGAAGCGGATATGCTGAGTGTGGCGGCCGCTGACTTCTCAGGCTTTATGCTACGCCAAAAGCAACGCGGCTGGGCAGTAGAAAGCCAAGCGATTTCGTTCTTTCAGCAAGTAGACTTGTTGATTCCTGAGACCAGCTTTGTATTCTTATGGATTGATGGTTCAGGTTATGTACTCATCATCGATGGTGAGCCTCTGACCAATAGTCGTGCCTTTGTGGAGTTGGTCTGGGCATTAAAAACGTCTGGACTAAGATTTTTGAATTAAAGTGACTGCCTGACTTTAAGCGGGTCACAATCTAACGTATTAGGCTGGATACCTCGCCTCTATTGCTGCGCCTTAGGATAAGTAATAAGTAATAAGCACTATTCACTTTTTATATAAGCTATTTTTCTACGTTTGCGCCATGTTCAACGTGTCATATAGTGAGTGAAGAGTAATATCGAACCATCATGCACTGCTGATATCAACTTTTCTTGCTTGCTGTACCTGCGCAGACAGAGGCTACAAAAAATTGATATCAGCAATACCGTCGCGTTTTAGAATATTTTGACTATAGCTAATTGCTACTAAATATTTGATAATTAGTTAGCTAATCGGTAATTAGTAAGAATAACCTCCTCAGAATTAACAACAACTTGTCAAATGTTAGGTCATACTATCATCGTCCAAATGAGAATATTTTTTCTACCTATTCTTTTACTTGACGCTTATCACCTCTCCAAGATTTAAACGCTGCAAACCCTACCCAACAGCTTTTCCCCTCATTGAAAGTGGCACCCTCTGCCAAAGCTTGCATTCTTGCTTATTTTTTAGGACAGTTTATGACTTCGCTGACCACTGTGCGCGTGCGTTATCAAACGATTGAAATTGGCAACACCGATATCCATATTTGCACCTTACGTGACAACCAACAATTTAGCGACCCTGACGATGAGGCGCTTAACCTAGGTATTTGCTCGGCTTCTTGGCCGATGTTTGGCGTGATTTGGCCGTCAAGCTTGGTATTGGCCAATCACATGCTCGATTATGATATTGCGGGCAAGCGTATCTTGGAGGTTGGCTGCGGCATGGCATTATCGAGCCTGCTGCTCAATCATCGGCATGCAGACATTACGGCGACCGACTATCATCCGACAGTTGAGTACTTCCTTGATCGCAATACCACCTTGAATAACAATAAAGAGATTAACTTTGAGCGTTTAGATTGGGCAGAAGACAATAGCCACCTTGGCAAGTTCGATATCATTATCGGTAGTGATTTACTCTATGAAGACCAACATATTGATATTTTGGCTGAATTTATCGAGCGTCATGCGTTACCAAAATGTGAGGTCATCGTCGTAGATCCTGGGCGTGGCCGAAAAAACAAGCTAACCAATAAAATGCTTGAATATGGTTTTAGCAGTCAACACGTCAAGCCCGAGAATACCACTTATCTTGACTTGCCGTTTAAGGGACATATTTTGACGTTTTCGCGGAGTGGTTAATCGGCAGACTTATCTTTATCGTTACCAAACTTTGAAATAAGCGCCATGATGACTTCTTGAGAGTTAATTGGATAAGATTCATTACTGACAGATTGGAAGTCTTTAGGTGCGAATATTCTTTGAGCGATTTCTGACTTTATTTTATGTTGCTCTTCTTCAGGTAACGAGGCTATATAAGGATTAATAGCCTTTAAATCCAATGATGTTTGAAGATGAGTATATTGTTGCTGACGATGCTTAGTAGACTCGCGAGCTAAATAAGCAGCTGGAACTGATAATAAAAAGACTAATGCTAATCTTAAAAGAGCATTAGAAAGGGGAGTTTCCTAAAAACTGTGTAACTGCTTATAATCCCATAACAGGAGAATAAGCAATGACCAAGCAAACTGACATT
>NZ_JBEOOY010000027.1:0-27699 GCF_040309585.1 Psychrobacter sp. GW64-MNA-CIBAN-0177 | reverse complement strand
GTTGGTCATACTAGTTTCCTTCTTTGGGTTATTATAACCTCTTAGAAGCTGTCCAATTTTATTATGCCACTACAGTAGCTCGTCAACAGAGTCTGTACCAGACTGTACTGAAGACTTCTCGTAGCTATAGTCAAGTGGTGATAACTCATTCTCGTCTAGCGCACTGACTAAAGACCAATAGCCAAGCTCATCCACTGAGTCACCTGATACCCAATAGGTGGTGACCCCAATATCGGCAAGCAAGCCGGTAATAAAGTCATAATCGCTGACATCAGACTGCATACGCATAGCGAGCTGTGTGGTTAGTGGCTCTGATGAGAGTAGTTGCTCTGAGAGCTGCCAGTTAAAGTCGTAATCGCTAAGGATGCTGGTGATGATATCTAGGGTGGATTGATGGGTAAAGCTGCGAGTATGGATGGACTGGGTCAATTGCCAGTTAGGAGTGACAACATCAAGGGTGTAAAAGTGCATGGCCCCATCAGAATGTTGATAACGAATTGCCTGAATGACGCCTGTCCGACAAGTAGGCATCCGATCTGCAGATAGTGTGGTTAAACAGACAGTTGTGCTGATTAAAGATAGACATGCGTCGATATCTAAAAAACCATAACTGAACATTAGTATGTGACTAAAGGAGCTTTGATTGAGGCTACTTGTCCAGAAAAAGGCACTTGGATAAAGGAAGGTAGTTGCTAAAATGTCACTGCCAACGCTGAGTTGGTGTAGACGGGCAGTTTGTGAGGGCATAAAAGGGATTCTCATCATTACGACATTAAAAGCAAAACCGATAGATTACCAACAAAAGTTACTAGACTATCCTATGAAAAAAGTATAGGGTTTATTGAAATATTGTCAAGTATTAGTAACTATTGATACACTTATTAGGACATAAAAGTTTGATTTTAATTTCTATGCTATAGTTTGGTCTTTGTGTTTTCAGTGAAGTAATCGCTAATATTTTTGATGATTTGGAAGATTTAATAAATGAGTATTTACGCACAAAGACTGGCCTCTCAAATTGAATTCATTAAACAATGTGCTTTAATGAAAAAAGCGCCTACTCAAGATTTTGCTAAACACAGTGATTTCACTTGTACTGAAGAACAAACGATAGGCTTGCCAGGTATCAATCTGAACATCACCGACGATACCTCCGATGACGTTTGGCTTCGTTTAGAGCGATTGCGTGAAAACTCAGCACCTAAACCCAACAGCTCACTATTAGCACATTGGTTAACATTTCCAATAAAATTTGGCGATCAGCCTTTATTGAAAGAAAAAATCTATGTAAAAAACTTAATAGATGATGGTGTTATCGCTTATGAAGAAGCATTCACCCCGTTTGAAGTCGAGGACAACTATCAGGATGAGACATTAGAATTAGAAGTAGAAGTAGAATTATCAGAAAAAGAAGTTCATTTAAAAGATTTTTCTGAAAGAGAATCTTTACAAGATGAATTTAATGATTATCTCAAAAACATTTGGAAGCCTTGGCTAGTGCAAGAGAAGCTTGTACGCCAAAGTATTGCTCTATATGCAAAGTTATTTAAGCTCAATCAAATGCTACAAGGCAACCTAGCTGATGAATCGCTTGAGCTGGTTTGGGGTGTCGGTGTTGCTGTAAGAAAAAATACTGATAATGGACAGAATAGCGAGCAAATCAAGTATCCATTACTAACACAATCTGTAGAAATCGACTTAGATCAAAAGACAATGGCTCTACTTATAAAGCCCAACCCCTCTCCTTCTACGCTTGAGACTGAACCCTTCTCCATAGATGAGAATCAAGGTTTGGCCAATCTATTAAAAGACAGTAAAGCGTTTTATGAATCAGAGGATGTTTTATTAAATCCGTTCTTGCCAAGTAGCTATGAGCCTATTTTAAAATCAGCAGTGACCTTGCTTGATGCTTCCGGCGTTTATTGGCCTGACCATACCATTACAGATGAACGAAAAATACCTAAGGCGCAAAATCACCTTATCGTCACTGATACATGGGTCATTATGGCGCGCCCTAGAAGCAATAATATATTTTTGCAAGATTTAGATAAATTCGCCATTCAGCTTGAAAATAGCGATGACCTTCCTTTACCAAATGCTCTTATAGCAATGTTGACCGAGCCTGCTACAGAAAATAAAGAAATCATACTACCCGCTTATCGTGGTCTATCTATGGTCAGCGGCAGTGAAAATTATACAGGCACGCCAGCTGAGCTATATTTTCCTAAAGCATTCAATGATGAACAAGTACAAATCGTACAGCAACTAAATGTCCATGACGGCGTTGTCGTTCAAGGCCCTCCTGGTACAGGCAAGACGCATACTATTGCCAACGTTATTTGTCATTATTTAGCGCTGGGTAAACGCGTGTTAGTCACGTCGATGAAAGATCCTGCATTAAAGGTGCTGCAAGAAAAACTGCCTGAATCCATTCGCCCGCTAGCGGTTAGTCTACTGACCAGTGAAAACGAAGGTTTAAAACAGTTCGAATATACGATTAAAAAAATATCAAGTGAAGTATCTAGTATCAATCAAGATGCCTACAAAAAAGATATCGTCATGCTTGATAACCAAATCGATACCATTCATGCGCAACTGGCCAGTACTGACAATAAGATTACGGCTTGGGCGCGGTTAAATCTTGATGATATCGTTATAGATAGCGAAACCATCAAGCCCATAGATGCAGCGACTGAGGTTGCTCAAAACAGGCAGCTTATCGAAAGCTTTCTAGATACATTAGGCATAGAAGAGACATTTAAGCCTAAATTTACTCATGCCGATATGACTGAACTAGGAAAAATAAGAATAAAGCTCGGAAGCGATTTGGATTATCTTGATAAAGAAATACCTGCTGTTGCAGACTTCCCTTCTATCAATACCATAAAACAACTGCACAAGGATTTGAGTTATCTCAATGAGTCGCAGGAGGCTGAAAAGCAAGGAGCGCTACCAAGCTTAGCAAACGAAAACGATAGCACTATCAGCATGGCTCACGATGCTGCTTCTAATACCTCTCGTTTAATTGATCTTCTTCAAAAGATTGCAGTGGCTGGGCAGGATTGGACGACTCATATTCAGCAGAGCTTAGCTGATGAGACTAAGCAAGACATCATCGCTCATCTAACTGTACTCAACGATGAGATTAAGTCGCTTTTTAATGAGAGAACCATTTATTTAACCAAACCTATCACGATGGCTGATGGTTTTGATAAAAATCCAGAGCTTGTTGACGCGGTCAAAAACTTATCCGAAGGCAAGAAACCATTTGGTATCGCTGGGATTTTTGGTAAGTCTGCTGAGAAGAAAATCCTTGAAGCTATCACGATTGTCTCTTCGCAACCCTCAACTGTAGAAGACTGGCAATATATATCTAGCTATATAGACTTTAGAAAAAAATCTCAGGCGCTAATTATTCGTTGGAATGCATTATCAAATGACTTGTCTTTACCAATATTCGACATAGCACCTGATAACTTATCTAATTTGAATTCAGCCGTTCATTTATATGAAGACATTGTCGGTAGCAACAACCTACAACACATTATTAAACAAGCGTTACATGCTATTTTCTTGGGCTGGGATATCATTTCTACTGCACCTTATAATAAAGATGTTTTAGTTGAGATTGAGGGCGTTCTTAAAAAACACTTAAAGAGACATAAATTGGCAGAAAGTCTCACGCTAAAAGAAAATTTACTGAATAAGCTTACTAACTGTAATGGCGTCATTAGTGGACAAATAACGCTCTTTTTAAATCAGAGAATCGGTAATTTGTCGTTGTTAGATGAGGCATTAAGTACGGAGTGGGAAGAGCTACTCAATGAGCTACAGCGAGTAAATAATCTTGCAACAGACTTACAGACGGTCACTGCCGTTACTCAGCTTATCGAAGACAGTGGTGCGCCACTCTGGGCAAATCAATTACGCCATGAGCCTTGTCTTAATTCTCAAGAGTCATTGTCATCTGATGAACTACTTCCTGATAATTGGCAGCAGATTTGGCGTCTTAGCCGATTGATGGGCTTTATAGACAGTATAGATGGTCGCAAAGAGTTGGTTGATTTAACCAAAACTCGTAGCCACTTAGAGTCAGATTTGGCAAGACTCTATCAAGAAGCAATCACCAAAAGAGCATGGCTAAAAGTCGCTGAGAATGCGACGCCAAACGTTAGGGCGTCTTTAGAGAAATACCGCTCTGCCATCATGCGTATTGGTAAAGGGACAGGCAAAGGCGCACATTATTATCGCCGTGAAGCGCGTGAAGCCTCTGCGGGAGCAAGTGCGGCTATCCCTTGTTGGATTATGCCGCATTATCGTATTTCTGAATCCTTGCCAGCAGAGTTCGGAAGTTTTGACTTGGTTATCATTGATGAAGCGTCTCAGTCTGATTTAACAGCGTTACCAGCAATCATGAGAGCAAAGAAAGTTCTAATCGTTGGTGACGATAAGCAAGTGTCACCAGAAGGTGTTGGTCTCGATATCGAAAAAATTCGTAATTTAATGGCACAGTATTTGAGCAATCAAGTGCCTGTCTATCGCTCACAGATGTCACCTGATCGTTCAATATATGATTTATTTAAAGTCGTTTTTGCTGATAGCAGCGTCATGCTAAAAGAGCACTTTCGTAGTGTTGCGGCTATTATTGAGTTCTCAAAGCGTGAATTTTATAATCATGAGCTGATACCGCTGCGCAAAGCCAAACCTTCAGAGCGCTTAGATCCACCACTGATTGATGTATACGTTACCGACGGCTATCGCATTGAAAGCTCTAATATCAACCCTTCAGAAGTCAGATTTATTGTCGATGAAATCAAAACCATCGTTTCTGACCCAACTTGCAAAGGTAAAACCATCGGTGTTGTCTCATTATTAGGCAATAAGCAAGCGCATAGTATTATGGAGATACTCAATAAAGAATTAGATGAGGCGCTAATGACCGCTTTTGATATTGCCTGCGGTGACGCTAGAACCTTTCAGGGTAAAGAGCGCGATATCATGTTTTTGTCGTTGGTAGTGGCACCCGGAGCTGCCCATGCACAAACGAGAGACACTTTCGCCCAGCGGATGAATGTTGCTGCATCGAGGGCGCGCGATAGAATGTATTTGGTACGTAGTATTGAGTTGGATGAGCTTAGCCAAGCTGATCATTATCGAGCGGAGCTTATCAAACATTTTCAAGCACCATTCATGCAAGATGAAGAACAGGTCGCTGATTTGCGCGATAAGTGTGAGTCGCCTTTTGAAACAGAGGTCTTTGACATTCTCATTGAGAGAGGCTATCGAGTTATTCCGCAGGTTAAAGCTGGCGCCTATCGAATTGATATGGTTGTTGAAGGTGAAGAGGACAATAGCTTAGCTATCGAATGTGATGGTGATAGATATCATGGGCCTGATAAATGGGATAGTGATATGCAGCGCCAGCGTATTCTTGAACGTGCTGGCTGGAAATTCTGGCGCTGCTTTGCGTCCACTTTTGTCACTCGTAAAAAAGAAGTCATCCAAGATTTATTAGCAGAATTGGAACGCTTAGAGATTTATCCAATCACTACCGACACGGCACATAGCAGCTCGTATGTCGAATCTAGAATCGTCAATACGGTTGAAGAACCCATACTCGATATTGAAGCTGAGACCTAAACATTTATAGCCTGCTAGATACTCAGTTCATAGCGACTATCATAATTATCTTAAGAAAAATCCGTCTTTTATCAAAGCACGGATTTTTCTGTTCTTAACTATACTTAAACTTAAAGAATCACCATTCACTACAAGCCACTATTTTACCTAGCTTATTAATACAGACAGACGTACCATCACTTTTCTCTTCTATCTGCGCTGTACCATTATTAAAATTGAAATACGTTGCACCAAAAGAAGTAACGCTCATCCTCTGTACTTTATCGTCCGAGAACTTGAAAGGAATGACAGTTCTATTGGCACCATCTATGAAGCCCCAACGATTACCTTTACGCACGCCAGCGAGCTGCTCACTAAAAGGTCTTATTTCATCATAAATGAAAGGGACAGCAACAGCTCCCGTCTTGGTAACAAATCCCCATTTATCATCTTTAATTACACCGAGCAGACCTTCATGAAAACCATAGTGCCCACCCAAATGACCATCCAGACCGTCGTATTGCGGGGCAACAACTTCTTTACCGTTAGTGTCTATAAGACCCCATAACTCCGTATTAAAGTCATAAACAGGAGCCCTATCATTGCTAAAAGAATCCATCATGGCGTAGTTATTTTCAAAACTGAGAATAACTTTATTGTTAGTATCGATGACACCATATGCATCATCTTTTACAACGACAATTTTACCTTGATAAACAGGGTTTGCCCAAACCTCATTATATTTATCATTAGGATCTATTAAGTTGTCGTAAATAGTAGGTACGACCAGTTTACCTTGTTCGTTGATATAGCCGACTTGATCGTTTTTTAAAACAGGAAAAAATCCATCGCTGTACAACCACGCCTCAACTTTATCAAAATCTTTGAGACTAGCTGTTACTTTACCTTTTATATTGAGTAACGCTTGTGGGCGATAATTGTCATCATAGGCAACAAATAGATGCGTATTATCAGTACATTGAATATTTCTATAGTTACTCTTCGGCGGCATACAGTCCTCAGCAGCTAAAGCAGGCAAACTACTTATTGAAGCAATAATTGGGACTAATAAAGCTTTAGCTATTTGCTTATACAAAACCTAATACCTCGAAATACTATTACCGTGAATTTAATCGAACACTACCACCACACTGGATCATCATTCTCCTCTCTCACCTGTTTAGAAGCTTCGACGGTGACTTCATCGGCAGACAGCTCCGCGATAAATCTTGATGGCTTGTCAAAATACCCTGAATAACTGGCGAAGTAATCAGGCGCAGTCAGATACAGTCTGGTCTTGGCACGACTACAGGCGACATAAAATAATTTTCGTTCCTCTTCTAACTCCTCAAAGTCATCTAAAGAGCGATGATGCGGCGTGATGCCATCAACGAGTGAATTGACAAACACCACTGGCCACTCTAGCCCTTTAGCACTATGAATGGTCGAAATCGTCACTTTGTCTTTATCGTTTTCCTCAGGCTGACTGGTCGTTGCCACTGAGTCATTGGGCGGATCGAGCGCCAGATTTTCTAAGAAATTATCAAGACTGCTGTACTCTGTTGCTAAGTTTTTAAGCACACGAAAATCCTCGCTACGCTCACGCCAGTTCTCTTCAATCGTTTTTAAGACAGGAATATAAAACTCTAAAATACGCTCAATAATAGTCTCGACTGATTCTTCCTGACTTGCCTTAGTCAGAGTATGATACAAAGGCTCAAGTTGCTCACTTTTTTTGGCAAACTTTGCCGTCAGCAATGGTTCAAAAGAATTATTATCAGCATTAATCGCTTGAGTCAAACGCGTCGCAGTGACTGCCCCAACTCCTTGGAACAAGGTCAAAATTCGGTGCCATGCAATCGTATCATTGGGGTTATAAAGAATTTTTATAAAAGCTAAGACATCCTTGATATGGCGGCGCTCAACGAACTTAATACCCCCTACCACGATAAATGGAATATGACGCTCCATAAATTCTAACTGTACATAATTGGACTGAAAAGACGTACGGCACAGTACCGCAAAATCATTGTAATCCTGATCTGGCTTTAACTCGATAATCTTATCAGCAATAAACTTAGCTTCTTTCGTTTCATCACTCAGGCGGCTAAATATCGGTTTTTCGCCCGTTATAGTAGCGTTTGAATAGAGCTGTTTTTGATACCCCAAGGTGATTTGTGCGGACAAGGCATTGATATAATTTAAAACAGCAGGTGTACTGCGATAGTTTTGCTCCAGCTTAATGAGACTCGCCTCAGGATAGGTCTCACCGAACAGTAGAATATTTTCGTAATTTGCGCCGCGAAAAGCATAAATACTTTGGTTGTCATCCCCGACCACCATCAGCGATACTGACTTAGGCTCACAAATCAAATCTATCAGCTGCTTTTGCGGGATATTAGTATCTTGATATTCATCGACCATGATGTAGCGATATTGGTTTTGTAGTAATTGTCTAAATGTGTCATTGGTCTTTAAATGGCGCACGACTTGGCTAATGATGTCATCAAAATCATAGAGATGATTGGCGCGTTTATACTCGTGAAAGTCGACAGCCAACTGCTCGATAATGGGAATATGAATAGCGATATCAGGATAATTATCTTCGATCAAATTACGAATAGGAATGCGCCGATTTCTAGAGGTTGAAAAGATATTTTGTAAGGTCTTCTTGCGTGGAAAAGCTTGGCTTTTGGTTTGCGCAGGATACTTTTTTTCTTTATGAATTAAATCGATCGCATCCTCGCTATCGCCTGTATCCAAGATAGTAAATCGTGGGTTGATACCGAGCAGCCCTGAATACTGACGCAATAGCATATTGCAGAATGAGTGAAAGGTACCACTAGTGATGTCGTTTAGCGCTTTGCTGGTCGGTAGTATATCTTCTGATAATTCATCATCAGACAAAGTATTATTTAGCAGTGTCTTAGCTCGACTCTTAATCTCATTCGCCGCTTTACGAGTAAAGGTCAGTAGCAAAATGCTTTTGGGTGTCACTCCGTTTTCTAGTAAATAGCTGGTACGATACGTCAATGTTTTGGTCTTACCAGAGCCAGCACCGGCGATGACCAATACCTTACCATCGATAGTAGTGGCTGCTAACAATTGATCCGGATTCAGCTCACTGGCGTAATCTACTTTTAAGCCTAAATCACTATTTAACCTTTGCTTCAGCAGCGCAACATTGGCAGCATCGTCGGCGTCGATTAGATTTGCCTCTAGCTTTTTAATCGCTTTTTCAAGACGCGCAAGTTTAGGCTTAATCTCCATAAAGTTCTGCGGATAGTGATAGCGGTGCGTGTCAAAAATAGTGGATGTCATTATAGGAATTTGCCTTTCATTTTATGTTAGCCGCTTTTATCTGTATAAAGCACCTAATACGCAGCAGTTCAGAGATGTAGCTAAGGGATTTTAGTGTTAATAGTTAAGATTGTTAGTAAAGTTTAGCGAGTTATAGGTACTCACCTTCAATGCGCTTGTCAGCTAAATTATTATTTTATAGTACAGCTTACCATAATTGATAAAACAGCAAAATTGCTGGCGATGACTCTGAAAGACTCGGACAAAATCTCAGTATACCGCACAACAACCTCACCCCTATTCCGGTAAATTTGCTACAATATGCCCAATTTTGATTTATCATTTAACCAAACTTTATACCAACTGATTTTATTCATATATTGAGAGCATGTTATGGGTTTTAATTGCGGCATCGTCGGCCTACCAAACGTGGGTAAATCTACCTTGTTTAACGCCTTGACCAAAGCGGGTATCGCCGCTGAAAACTTTCCGTTTTGTACCAAAGATCCCAACACGGGTATCGTGCCAGTACCAGACCCACGCCTAAAGAAATTGGCTGACATCGTCAATCCTGAACGCGTACTACCGACGACGATGGAGTTTGTGGATATCGCGGGTCTAGTTGCAGGCGCGTCAAAAGGCGAAGGCATGGGTAACCAGTTCCTAGCCAACATTCGTGAGACCGATGCGATTGCGCACGTAGTACGCTGCTTTGATGATGACAACGTCGTCCACGTCGATGGTCGCGTCAGCCCTATTGATGACATCGAAACCATCAATACTGAATTAGCTTTGGCGGATTTAGAAGCAGTGGAACGTGCCATTCACAACCAGACTAAAAAGGCTAAAGGCGGTGATAAAGATGCGCAGGCCCTACTTGATATATTCAAAAAGGTTGAACCTTTGCTAGCAGAAGGGAAAGCGGCTCGCGCGGCCAATCTTGACGCGGATGAGAAAAAACTCATCAGAAGCTATGGTTTAATTACCCTAAAACCAACCATGTATATCGCTAACGTCTCTGAGGATGGTTTTGAAAACAATCCTTATCTAGATGCAGTACGCAACTACGCGACTGGCGAAGATTCCATCGTTATTGCGCTATGCAACCAAATCGAATCTGAAATTGCCCAGCTTGATGAAGATGATAAAAAAGACTTCCTAGCTGAGATGGACATGGAAGAAGCTGGCCTTGACCAAGTCATTCGTGGCGGTTATGACCTGCTCGATATGCAGACTTACTTCACTGCGGGCGTCAAAGAAGTTCGCGCTTGGACAGTCGCTGTTGGTGCAACCGCGCCACAAGCCGCTGGTGTGATTCATACCGACTTTGAACGTGGCTTTATCCGCGCTGAAGTGATTGCTTATGATGACTTCATCGAATATAACGGTGAAAAAGGCGCAGCGGCGGCTGGTAAGTCGCGCTTGGAAGGCAAAACCTACATCGTGCAAGATGGCGATGTGATGCATTTCCGTTTTAACGTCTAACTTTCAAAGTTCAATAAAGCAAATGGCGTGTTTACACAGTCTTAGTACAGAACAACCAAAAGTCAGCCTTTGTGCTGGCTTTTTTTATTATAATAACGTCTGTTATCTGCAAAAAGCAGCAAATCCGCTGAAAGCATTTAAAAATAATGATAAAAATAACGGACTATAAATTATGACGGCTTATGTTAAACAACCGCTTAATCCTAGTACACATTGGGCAAAATTATTTAGTGCGCAGCGGCTGGGCAGCCATAAAAAAGCACCTGCACAAGACAGCGTGCGCTCCTCTTTTCACAAAGACTATGACCGACTGGTGTTTTCGCACTCATTTCGGCAGCTCAATCAAAAAACTCAAGTCCATCCATTAACCAATCAGCTCGGTATTCATACGCGTCTAACCCATTCGCTTGAGGTCTCTTGTATTGGACGCTCATTAGGAATGATGGCAGCAGAAAAACTGCATGACAAACTAGCCAATGGTCTACCAGCAGGCGTGTTACCAGCCGATGTCGGTGTCATTGTTCAAGCAGCTTGCCTCGCTCACGATATTGGTAATCCGCCTTTTGGGCATGCAGGAGAATACGCCATTCGTGATTGGTTTATGCATCCTGACCGTCAGGCTATTTTGCAAAACCTCAGTAATAATGAGCAATTAGACTTATTGGCATACGAAGGCAATGCACAAGGATTTCGGCTACTCGCCCGCAATGAGCATCATCCCGATAAGGGCGGTATGCGCTTAACTTGTGCGACGTTGGGTGCTTTTATGAAATACCCTTGGCTAGCAACACACAGCAATCATTTCTCTGAAAGCACTTCCCCAAGTAATTCGCTCACCAATGTACAAAAATTTGGCTGCTTTTATAGTGAAGCCTCTCAGTTAGAAGAATTGGCAGCGTGTCTGAGCCTACCACGGTCGCAGCAACATGATGGTTTTGCGCGCCATCCCCTCGCCTATTTATTGGAGGCTGCAGATGATATCTGCTACGCGCTGATAGATTTGGAGGATGGTATCAATCTGAATATGCTAACCTATAGCGAGGTCGCCACGATATTTTATGAGTTGATTGGTGAGCGTCCTAGTAGCGTGAGCTTGCCAGCGCATATGTCTGTCAGGCAAAGCCTAGCATCATTGCGAGCACGTGCTATGATGCGCTTGGTCAACACTGTCACCGACGCTTTTGTCGCTAATAGCGAGGCCTTGCTGGCTGGTACACTGCAAGGCAGCCTATTTGCACATTGTGATGCAAATGTGCAAAATGGTATTAATCAAGCCAAACAATTGGCCCGTGAGCAAATATTCAATCACCCAAGCAAAGTGCGAATGGAATTGATGGCGAACCAATGCTTACATCGCCTATTAGATGCCTTTATACCATTGGCTTGGACAAACGCAAAAACTGCGCCAATATCCTTTGAGCAGCAGCGCCTACAAAAACTGCTACAACCGTATCTCGACGAGCATCGACGGGTACTATCCGATAATATCTATCACAATATTTTAAATATATTGGACTTTATTACTGGCATGAATGACCATGAGGCGTATAGATTGGCGCAGGAACTACAAGGTCACTGGGGCACAATGGTTTAGACTAAGGGTTTAGACTAAGGGTTTAAAAGACCAGTGCAGGTCTAGTAAATTTACACTCATTGCCTATTTCAGTCGTATTCTTGCGCTGAAATGAGTATGATAAACCTCTATTGGATAATTTTGAAATATTATGAGTAGTCGCGAACAAAAGAAACTTCAAACTCGGCACGCCTTTTTTAATGCGGTGCTCGATCTCTGTATGACAGGGCAGTCTTTTAGCTCCATCAGTCTCAGGCAGGTGACACGCGAGGTTGGTGTCGTACCGACGGCATTTTATCGGCATTTCGATGATATGGAATCGCTTGGACGGGCCTTGGTGGTTGAAGAGTTGGGCGGGACGCTCGCCACCTTAAGCGAAAGCCTGCAAATTGGCCGTAAGCGAAGTTTTGATCGGCAAATCGCTAAGAGTATTCAGCTGTTTTTATATATGGTCAGCGAGCAGCCTTGCTATTGGCAGTTTTTGGTCAGTGAACGCTATGGTGGTTCAGAAGCTGTGCGCAAAGCAATCAATGAATTAATTAAAAAGCATGGTCAAAGCTTAGCAGAAGATTTGGCTTTACAGCCAGCATTTACGCACATTAACGCCTACGATAGACGCTTGCTGGCTGAAGCGGGGGTCAATATGTTCTTCTCTTGGATTATTGATTGGCTAGAACTGACCTATTCTGAAGATCATGATGATGAGGCTGACTTGGCTGAGATTGAAAAAAAGAAACATCTGATGCTGCATAACTGTACTCGCCAAGCACAAATGTTGTTTTATGGCGCATACAATTGGAAGTCTACCGAAGAAACTCGTTTGAGCGACGATTAAGCAATCTATGCAACCTTTGAGTGCTAGGGCGTGCCGTCATTTCAAAAATGGCGATAAAAATGAGATAAATTGCCGTCAAACAAGAAGAATAGCATCGATAGCATCGATAGCATCGGGATATTAACCAACTATTTGACCCTGTTTGGCAAGACTTAGCCATTCTTAGCCTATTTAGATGACTATCGAGTAAATTGAAAACACGCCCTAGTTAAAAGCTCGGCCGAAATGCCCACAGACGCTGCGTAATAACCTTAATGGACTTCGCTTTTTTGCTCTTATTGTCATTGCCCGTACTGTTGGCATCATCGCTACTTTTGTCAGCCTCACCATCATCAGTGGCGGTTTTGCTAATCAAGACGGTGGCAAAACGTTGCCTTGTTTGACCTGTATTGGCACTATCTGTTGCCGTGATAAGCGCCGTAAAAGCCTGACTGTCAACGGCTAATAGTGGCGTTAGTGCTGCCCGCTGCTCTTCATTCAAACCGCCCAATATTGGCAATTGCCACAATTCATCGATAGATGGCAATACTTGCTTGCGCCTCATTTCGGTCAACCCACGCATCTGCTCGCTAGTCACACCGTCCATCAGAGACGCCAGCAGTTCAGGACTGGCAGTATTGACATTGATAGGCACATAATAAGGAACGGCGCTAAGATAAGGGCGCAGTGCTGCTAACACTTCAGCACTTACTCCTCGAACGTCTTGTAACTGCTCGACGCTAATAAATGGCTGGTTCGGTAATGTCCTATCTACTGCCCCGCTGCGCTGCTGCGAATAAACCACGCTCTCATCACCGCCATCTTGATAGACCTCACCATCTGCATCTTGATAGTCCAGTACCGCAATGGCGATATCGGGCTCTAGATTTAATTGTGTTAAGAGTCTTTGAAAGACCATTAACGCAGCGGTATTAACCGCACCATTTTGATATAAGTTATTAATATTAAAACGACTGGCTTCGTCGCGCAATTCGATGCTGATGCTGTGATTATCTAGAGCATAAGGTGGTATCGGCTGCGCCCAAATATCTTGCTCGCTGTCCGTATCGTTTAGCTTATTATCAGCGCGAATCAAAGTCACTGCCAATTGCTGACCAGCATTAATGTCTTGTAGTAATTGATTTTGATCAAACAACAAGCCACTACGCCTGATGGCAATCTTTTGACTGGCAAGCATTGCCCCGGCGACCACCGTAATACTGACCACCAATAGCAGGATAGTCAGCAGTGCTACCCCGCGCTGAGAATGCGCTGTCATGGACATAAACGGCCTCTATTATTGAGCCAATGGCACATTGTCAATACCTTGTAAATTAGCATTTCCCACACCAGCGTTCGCAGTATCGCTACCATTAGTATTATTACTGTTGCCCTCATTACTGCCATTATCGTTGCTGTTATCGCTCTTGCTATTTGGTGCATTTTGCATACTACCACGTGGAGACGGCTGCGGGGCAAGTGCCCACTGCCACGTGATAGGCATATCTTGATACGTAAAGCTAACGGCAATACCTTTTGGCAATAATTGCACCTCAGCTTGGCTATTCGCTGTATCAGCCGTCTGCCCAAAGGCTCTAGTCGTATTGTTGTTATTGCTACTGCTGTTTTCGTCAGGAAATTTGGTCGCAATTTCTGGTAAATAGGCCTGCCAGCGTGCTGCGGTCACCCCTTCTAGCAGTACGCTATCCAAGCTAACGCTATCATCTCCAGCGGCAAGACTGGTATATTGACGGCGAATTAAGCGCTCATCGGCAAAAATATATTCAATGTGCTGCACACTGGCACTACTTTGGTAGCGTGGATCAGGATCTGCGAAGCGTACAAATCTAATATGCTCGCCATCTAAGCTCATAAAAGGCTCAGACTCTATAATATTGGCTTGAGTGCTGTCACTGTTAGTAGTGTTCGTTGAGACACTGATATCTCGCGTACTGGGTGCTTGGTAAGGAATGATTTGTCCTATGTCTTGCTGTAGTTGTAGATAGGTATATTGCAAGACAGCCAAATTATCAGCATGAAATTGCGCACGCTCACGGGCGCGGTTCACGCTATCAAACACTTGCCAACCCGCCACTGCCAGCATCGCAAATATTGCCATGGCGACCATCAGCTCAAGTAGGGTAAAGCCACGCTGCTGCCTCACAGGCTGCCTCCACTTGAATTTGGGCTCGCCAAATCAAGGCTACCCATATCCTGTTCTGGATTACTCAAGACCACCTTAATATCGGTCACTGTGCTGCCTGTCTGTCCATCGATAATAGGTGCGACAGCGATAGTCACCTGCTTTAAGGCGGGGCTAATGGTATCGCCGACTGTCATCATCACCTGCCAATCCCGACCTTGCGCATTAAGCGTTTGGCTGCGATTGGCGGTTAGCCATGTCTCTTGGATTTGTAAATCGGCAGCCGCGTTTTGGGCAACGAAATGAGCCAGCGTACGGGTACGCAACACATCAACCGAGCTGAGATACGCACTGCTGGCACGGCTAGCAGCGACAGCGACGACGGCTAAAATCGCTAAGGCGACCATCACTTCAATCAGGGTAAAACCGCTTTCGCGTGTCGATTTCAACGATGACTTTTCTGATGAAATGGCTTTGCTGGCTTTATTAACAGAACTAACAGGCGAATTAGGTAATTTAATCATCCATTACAGTCCTTGTCCTAGCGACATACTACCATCAGGCATGATGGTAATCACCTCACCCACCAAGCGCGAGTCATGACGCACTTCAATCGTTACCGGTGTCGCTTGCCCCGTACCAAACCATAATATTTGCGGTACCGTTTGATCGGTAAACCAAGGTTGTAGCGTTTGAGTCTGCCCGGCATTTGCAGCAGCGTTACCAGCATCTAAGCTTTGCACACTCAAACTCACTCCAGCAGGCAGTTCAGGTAAGGTAACTTCGGGTTCAATCTCCCAACTTGGCGTTGCTACGTCCCCATTCACACCTGACATCCCAGACAAATCGGTAGACAACTCCATGGCATTTTTAGCACGACTGTCCGTACGATCTGAAGCGGCTTCAGCCGTTTGATAGGCAATATAAGGATTTGATAAAGTGACAATAACGGGGTTTACTTGACCTTGTTTATCCGCTTGTAAGCTTAAGCCCATCGGCTGCATACGCTCAGCGGATAATAGCCTAACGTAGCTCAGCGAATCGGTAAGGTGTTCATAAAAGGCACGGTTTTTTCGAGACTCACTACTACCAACTGATAAGCTCATCATGCCAGCAAAAATAGACAGAATGACCACAACCACTACAATTTCGACAAGGGTAAAGCCCGCTTGCCCGATATGCCTAGGCGCGTGAAGAGCTGGTATTGAAGATATCGAGGAAGTCGGTTTTGACATACAGAAGTCATCTAGAATGGCGCCATCCTACTAAAAAATAACGCTATATTGAATGGTATAAACAAGACGAAAGACGTGACGAGTTATAAAAACTATAAATCTGTACACATATTAAAAAATAAATTTAACGTGCTGCCATACAGAATATAACAACACGGATTTTTATAAAAGAATAGCTGCTTATGTTCAAAATATAATAACAAGCTAGTAATTGGTATTACGATGCTCTTCGGACTCAGTATCGATCTGCTCCACCAGCTCTTGCATATCCTCATCCATCACCTCATCATCGTCGGCAGGATAATGGCTAGGCAACTCGAGCATTTGCTGAACGAAAGCATAACGCAAGGTATCACGGCGACCCAAGTAGCGCTGATAAAAACTTGAGTTCAATAATCCTGCGCCGCCCTGACCCATCGCCCAAATCGAGGACAAGTAATCACGCGTACTTAAATTGCTGTGCTGCTCCTGTAAATACGCACTGATAATATCAATTAAACGCTTCATACGCTGACGGCGAATATCGTACAACTCACCAAACAAGCGATTGAGACCTGTCACTGATGCTGCCAAACGCTCTTCGATTTGATTGAGGAGCATGGCTTTTTGTGGATTGAATAATTGCTGAAAAATCATACGGGCCACACCAGCCGATGGGCAGTCATCAATTCGATTGATCTCAAACAGCTGCTCTTCATAACGAATAATAATACGCAAGTAAAGCTCATCTTTACTGGAGAAATGCTTATATAAGGTGCCTTTAGCCAAATCAAGCTGGTCTGCCAAACTGTCTAAAGTGATATCACCATCGCCTGACTCAAGTAACAGTTGCTCTGCCATCGCTAAGATATTCTCTTCTCGTGCCTTGAACTGATGCTGACGACTCATAATCTCTCCTAAAACCTGACAAGATTAAGCATATGACCATCGTATAGATTAGTGCGTCGGCAACAAGAGTATGAGGCTATACAAAGTCTGCTCGAAGACTACCAAGGGGAATATGCTTATGTTTGCTAAATAGTCATTGATAATCATATGCTTACGTTTGAGATAACAACTAAAAATAACGTAAAGCAATAACACTATCTAATAAATGACTGAGTGGTCATAGCATAACCATTTTAATGATACTGTGCCAGTAAATTTTCAAAGTTTTTTGCAGTCATTGCACCAACGTCATCGCTACTACAGCCATACATCTCCGCCAGACAACTGGCAACGTAAGGTACATAAGCGGGCTCATTAGGTCTACCACGTTTAGGAACAGGCGCTAAATAAGGACTGTCGGTTTCGATAAGCAATCGGTCTCTAGGCATATTTTTTGCTGCATCTTTGATATTTTGCGCGCTTTTAAAGCTAACAATACCCGAAAATGAGATATAAAACCCTAAGTCTAGCGCCTGCTTCGCGGTCTCCCAATCTTCGGTAAAGCAATGAATAATGCCGTGTTCCGCCCCTTCCGCCTTTAGGATATCAATGGTATCTTCTTTGGCATCACGCATGTGTATGACCAGTGGTTTTTTCAAGCTTTGGCTGGCATGAATATGGCGCGCAAGGCTGGCTTGCTGCTCTTTTTTGTTCTCCGTCGACCAATAATAATCTAACCCCGTCTCCCCTATGGCCCACACATGCTCGGCATCGGCAGTTTCTATCAGACGTTCGACCGTCGCTGATTGTAATACGCTGATATCTTCACAAGGGTGGATACCGACGCTCATGCCGAGATTTAACGTTTCATCACCATAAGTGCTGACGATTTTAGCAATTTCATCATATTCAGCAAAATCACACATAATGGCCATCGCTCGGGTGACATTGGCTTCTTTCATGGCAGCAATCGCGCCGGATAATTGACCATCGTACTTGGTCAAATCCAAACGGTTAAGATGGCAGTGGCTATCAGTAAACATAAACAATCTCGTTAATAAAATAGAAAAATTAGGTTTGAAACGTTAAATGAATAGGGTTATTTATTGCTCTAAAGCGAGCTGTTTTCAAGTAAGGTTTAACGATACACTATCAGATAGTTAATAAATCATAAAAGCGGTTTGTTAGCAAAAACATTGCGTCATCTACTCACTCTTCATAAGCCCTTTATTATGAACCATAAAAAAACCATCAGCCTCTCCCCCATCATAAAAACCCTATTACCCAAACAACTATACAAAAAGCGGTTTTTGTTACAAGACAAAGGGCACAACAATCATATCAAGATTGCTAAAGACGTACGCATCATTGGCAATTCAGCCATTACCATTCGTAAAGGTCATGGCAATCACATCACTATCGGTAAGGGCGGCAAATTTAATCAGTTAAAAATCGACATTAACGGCAGTCACAATCAAGTCACGATTGGAGAAAAAGTTAAGTTCTCAGGGCAATTATTGATCGTTGGCAACCATTTGCATATTTATATCGGTGAGCATACTACCGCCATCGACTGCTATATTCTGGCACGTGATAAAAGTGTGACTATTGGTAAATCTTGCATGATATCGCGCGGTATTGAAATTCGAGCGACTGACGTCCACAAGGTTTACGATATAGACTCTAATAAGAGGTTAAATCCTGCTCACTCTAACGTCATTTTGGGCGATCATATTTGGATTGCTGCCAATGTAACTGTCTCTAAAAACGTTACTATCGCTAGCGGTTGTATCATTGCAGCCGGTGCATTTGTCAATAAACCAGTGACCACACCAAATTGTATGGTGGCGGGCGCGCCTGCAAAAATCATTCGCTAAAATGTACGCGGGGAGCGTTAAAGACTCAGGGTATAAGGCTAGTTTTACCATGCCAAACTTTGCTATTTAAAATTAATGTAACGGCACCACACGCATCACCTCTTCTAAGGTTGTCACCCCTTCACTGATACGCTTCGCACCCGATAAGCGTAGCGGCTGTACGCCTTCACGGTAGGCTTGTTGTTTCAATACATCCAAATTGGCATCAGCTGCCACCAGTTTTTTTAGCTCATTCGATAACGGCATGATCTCATATAGACCAACGCGACCTTGATAGCCTGTATGGCGACAGTGCTCACAACCCTGCGCTATATAAATTTGTGCTGGTACAGCAGCGCGCCAAGGCTGTACCAGCTCTTGCCACTGTATCGCAATTTCACTGTCTGGCGTAACATCGACTGCTTTTTTACAATGCGGACATAACGTACGTAGCAAGCGCTGCGCCATTACGCCTAATATCGTCGCTGAGGTCAAAAACGGCTGAATGCCCAAATCATGCAAGCGAGTGAGTGAACTGGGTGCATCATTGGTATGCAACGTCGAGAGCACCAAATGTCCCGTCAGCGATGCTTGCACGGCCATATTAGCAGTCTCGGCATCGCGAATCTCACCGACCATAATAATGTCTGGGTCTTGGCGCATCAAAGAGCGAATGCCGTCAGCGAAGTGCAAATCAACGCCCGGATTAACCTGCATTTGGTTAAAAGCGGGCTCAATCATCTCGATAGGATCTTCAATGGTGCAGACGTTGACTTGTTCTGTGGCTAGCTGCTTAAGCGTACTGTATAAAGTGGTCGTTTTACCTGAACCGGTCGGGCCAGTGACCAAAATAATGCCGTTTGGATGCGCGGTCAACTCGTGCCATGTCTCAAGCTGCTTGCCAGACAGACCAAGCTGAGCAAACGAGCGCACCAATACTTCGGGGTCAAATACCCGCATGACCAGCTTTTCACCAAAAGCAGTCGGCATGGTAGAGAGACGTAGCTCAGTCTCTAACCCTTTTGGCGTACGGGTTTTTAGCCGGCCGTCTTGCGGTTTGCGCTTCTCTGCGACATTTAAACGGCCCAAGATTTTAATCCGTGCTGTCACCGCGACGATAATCGCCAGCGGCATCTCATAAACGGTGTGTAATACGCCATCAATACGAAAGCGCACTTTTCCGGTCTCGCGACGTGGCTCCAAATGAATATCACTGGCGCGTTGCTCAAAGGCATACTGCAACAACCAATCGACAACCCTGACGATGTGTTGGTCATTGGCATCGGGATTGGTATTGTCGCCAAGCTGTAACAACGCCTCGACATTGGTGACATCAGCCGCCGCACGCTTATGTAGAGAGTTTGCCCCAGCAATCGCTTGCGTGACTTGATAAAACTCCTGTCGATAGCGATTGATCTGTTCAGGATTGATATAGACCGTACGATAGCTTTTGGATTTAATTAACTTTTCTATATTAGAGTGCCAGTCTGTATAAAATGGCTGATCGGTACCGATGACCACTTCATTTAACGTCACTTCAACTGGCAAAATATGTTGCGAGCGCGCATATTCAAACGACATCAGCTGCGTAACGGCTGGCACATCAACTTTCAGCGGATCAATACGTACAAGTGGCATGTCTGCTTTGGCCGCCAGCCATTGATTGAGCCACGCTATCGTTAACTTATTCTCAGCATGACTATCAAGCGCATGATCATCAAACGCATGACCATTAGGCAACCCAAACTCACTAATCGTCAGAAGCGGATGCTGCGCCTTGTCACGGCGACTGGTTATCACCAGATTATAGCCGCGCTGATCAATTACTCTATCTGCTAGTAATTCATCAAGACACCAACGTAAATCAATCACGATCGAATATTTTTGAGCAGACATATTTTTCTTCTTTTATTGGTCAATAAATATTTCACAAATCAGCAGTTTATAGCTTTCACTTTCATGGCTTTGATAAAGCATAAATACAGTGCGCCAATTTCATGCTAAGGAGTCACTGCTACAACGGCCGTTATTTGCAACTGTCCCGATTCTATCAGCTGAAAGCTGACATCAACAGACTTATAGCGCATGGTAAAACGCTTATTTAACTCGGTGCGCCGATAGGCAGGACGTGGATCTTGGGCGATTAAGGCTTTGATAGTGTCTAGATCAGCCATTATTAACTGTTTTTGAGTTTTATCAATGACTGCTTTAACTGATGATTGCTTATTTTGAGCATTTTCTACCGCTGCATTTTGCGCACTTTGATTGGCGACAATTTGCAAAAACTGCTCATAAGCCAGCTCGATAATCGTCACATCCAACAAGTGCGGCGCAGTTTGCGCAAAACCACTTTTTGCATGACTCAATGCATCACTATAAGCCACATAAGGTTTGATATCGATAATGGGCGTACCATCTATCATATCAGCACCGCTGATGATAATTAATACCCGACCTTGTATCACCTCAATACGCTCAAGTTTCACCACAGACAATCCCAAAGCGGATGGTCGATACATACTACGACTGGCAAACACGCCTATTTTTTGATTACCACCAAGCCTTGGCGGTCGAACTTGTGGTCGAAAACCGCTACCTGTGGTATCAAGTTGGTCGTTTTGATGTTTCTGTTCGTTTTTGTGATTCTGATTGTCTTTATATAAATAGTTGTGATGAAACTGCCAGCTGATCCAAATATGGCTAAAAGTGTCTAAGCCAATGAATGCCGCTGGCGTATCGTAAGGCGCTAGCATCTCAATTACACTAGTCAGCGCCACCAAATTCGGTTGTCTTGGCGCACCAAACTTCTGTGAGAGCGGCGCACGATGGTAGCCAATGATTGGTGCTCGATGCTGGTCATTCAACAAGGCATTATCGCCAGACATATGGTCACTCCACTGATAACAAACGGTCTTTATCGAGCCAATTGGCTCAAGCATACAAAATTACTCACTAACGATATTCCATTTTATCATGGTACATCGTGGCTGCTAGACAGATTTTTATTTTAAAGTTTGGTATTATGAGCTTGAAATTTATTGAGAATGGCTTGCATTCATACAATACCTATAGTGCTTATGAGGACAAAAACCTTATGACTAGCCTACGATTCCTTGTATAAATGTGAAAAAAATGCTTTGTAACTTGCTTCATACATTCACAATATTATTGGTTTTTGGCTAAAAAATATTTCAAAGCATGAGCATTTATAGTCATTTTAATATTTTAATATTTTAATAATAATTACCCGCTTATATATGGTTAGCGTCCAACAGCTATCATTGAAAATTCTAATTTCATACTCATTTACACTTAACGATAAAAATAGCGACTTATTAACGAGGACTTTATGTCAAAACTTCGCACCGAAACGGTTACAGAGGTTCATCATTGGAATGATGCCTTATTTAGCATCAAAACCACACGTGACGATGGCTTACGCTTTCGCAATGGCGAGTTTGCGATGATTGGTCTCGCTGTCGATGGCAGACCACTGCTACGCGCTTATTCGATTGCTAGCCCTAACTATGAAGACCATCTAGAGTTCTTTTCTATCAAGGTTCAAGACGGCCCTTTGACCTCACGCCTACAACATATCAAAGTCGGCGATGAGCTATTGGTCAGCAAAAAGCCCACCGGCACGCTAGTCTTAGACGATCTACTACCCGGTAAACACCTTTATATGTTGTCCACTGGTACGGGGCTTGCGCCATTTTTGGCCTTGGCACGTGACCCTGAGGTTTATGAGCGCTTTGATAAAATCATCTTGGTGCATGGCGTTCGTTATGCAGATGATTTGGCGTATCGTGACATGTTCGAAAATGAGCTGCCCAACGATGAAATCTTTGGCGAATGGTTCCGCGAGAAGTTTATCTACTATCCAACGGTTACTCGCGAAGAATTTAGAAATCAAGGCCGTGTTACCGACTTAATGAAATCAGGCAAACTTTTTGAAGATATTGGTTTGCCACCGATGAATAAAGACGATGACCGTGTCATGATCTGTGGCAGCATGCCATTCAATGCGGAAGTCTCTGAGATTTTAGATGGTTTTGGTCTCACTGTGTCGCCACGCATGGGCGTGCAAGCGGACTATGCGGTTGAGCGCGCCTTTGTCGGTTAAGATTAATGTGATTAAAAGCACAATTATTATAAATAATTCTTGACGCTAAAAAATAGGCTGCTATAATACGCAGCCTATACAGAGAACACTGTAGCCCAATTCGATAAGGTTTCGCACAATAGACTTTATCACCTAACATGCCAGTGTGATGGAATTGGTAGACATGACGGATTCAAAATCCGTTGCCTTTAAAAGCGTGTCGGTTCGAGTCCGACCACTGGTACCACTATACGAAACCCTTACAGTCTATAGATTGTGAGGGTTTTTTATTGCGTGAATTATTTATAAATTGGTCGAGTAATAACAGCGTAAAATAAAATTTTGATACTATCTTGATACTTTAATACATCTGCATGTTCACGTATTATAGTGCTATTAATATAATAACTGCGGCGTGACGGATGAATTATGAAAGTTAAGCTTAGTAAGAAGTTTATCGATTCAGTTGCATATGCTTCAAATGGTACAGACATCTACATGGATGAAGTATTAACGGGTTTTGCACTTCGTGTGGGTAAGCAATCTAAGAGATACACGCTTCATAAACGCATCAATGGTAAGCTCTATCGTGACGAAGTTGAAGAAACACATCTAATCACTTTGACTGAAGCTCGTGAAAAAGCGAGCACGATGATGGTCAACATAAAAAAGGGACTTGATGTTTACGATGGTTATCACGCTACTCCAAAGTTAAAAGACATTCAAGATTCTGATATACCAACACTTAATGAAGCATATACCTACTTTAAATCTATGAAGCCAAATCTTGCCAGCCGTACTATTGAAACTTATGATCAGCAAATACTTGGTCGACTCGATGACTGGCTTGATATATCGTTAAACGATATAACTAAAACTATGATAAGTGAAAAACATAAGGAAATCAGCAAATCTAGTCCAGCTCAAGCGAATGCTACTATGCGAGCTCTTCGATCAGTATGGAATTATTGTCAAGATAGCTTCTTAGATGACGATGAGGAGTACATAATAAAGGATCAACCCATTCGAATACTGAATGCCAAAAATGATTGGAACAAAATTAAACCTCGTACTCGTCATGTTGAAGAAGAGTATTTAGGAGTATATTTTAGAACTTTGATTGAACACCGTGACGGTAGTTCTTTCAAACAAGCATCTTATAGCAATAATGCTCGTGATCTTTTACTGCTTTTTATGTTTGCTGGAGTTCGCTTAAATGAAGCGCAGACACTAAGATGGGAAGATGTAGATCTTGACGCTGCTCGTATCGTTTTTAAAGCCACTAAAAATGGTTCTGATTACCATATGCCTACTGGAAAAATACTTCAAGCCATACTTAGTGAACGCTATAGATTGAGCAATGGAGAGCGTTGGGTATTTCCGAGTGATTTGAAAAGAAATAGCGACCACGTTAAAGATTTGAGCGGTAGTTATCATTCAATATCAAACAAAGCTGGCTTGCACATTACGCCTCACGATTTGCGTCGTACATTTGGCACTGTCGCTAATGGTCTTAATGTAACCTATCCAGTGTTAAAGAGACTGCTCAATCATCGTGAGGCTAAATCTAGTGATGATGTGACACTACATTACATACAGGTATCACAGCGACAATTACGTGAAGCTTTAGATGAGATTGAAGCTTTTTATTGCAAGCATATAGGAATGACTCAAGATGAGGTGATTAAGAGTCTCTTACAGACATAACTTCATATAATTTTTTAAAGTTCTGTACAACTAACTAATCGATAGAACATGTAATGACATTTTGATTAGGAGACATACTATGGGTATCAAACTTGAATTTGGTATGACACAGAATAGTAGAGATCAAAAAATCTGTGTTGATTATTGGGCATATGATCATAAGGAGGATTATCTTGAACATGTACAAATGCTATGTCAGAAATATAGAATCAGCTCAAATCTATTGTTTGAGACGATTGCTCAATGTTACGCTTGTTTAGATGATATGCTCTGTGAGTACTGTGCAAGTGCTTGCCCGGTAGAGATGCCAGCAGATATCCTATATATGCGTGCTCAAGATAGTTGGTGTTGTATGGTTTGCAAAAACGCAGTATGGCAAAAGGATTACGTTTGATCGCTTTCAAACTTATATAGTAATTATTGCAAAATCTACAGTAGTAAATTACATTATATGATTTTTTATAAACAATCATATATGCCAATTATTCTGATTAAACTGGTTCACTATCTCTAGTAACCCATTTACCAAACTCAAAACTCTCGTTATATTTGATTTTGAAACTGTTGTTTACAAGGTAAACACATTCCGTATTAAGAGTTGTATTCGAAGTATAGAATTTTTCTGTATTAAGACCTAAATGCTTTATAAAAAGCGGCTTAGTGAAAAATTTTTTTAAATAGGTACTATATTGACCATCTCTATCTATGACAAAACCACATTCAACACAAGTGTTGACTATAAAAACTTTGTTAAGTATTTCACTACGCACCTTTTTTATGGGTGAAAAAACATAATTCTTAGAAAAATGTGTATTAATAATTCTAAGCTCTTTATCGCTACAATCTTTTATTTTCTTAGAACGTACTTTATAGTCTTCTTTATATCTCACCTCAGAAATTATCGGATTGGAGTAACCACATTTAGCGCAAGAGTCTTTACTCACCCCTAAAGTCATCTCAGTGATACCGTTGGATTTAAATCTAAACTTTGTAGAGGTGAATCGCTCATAAGGTATAAAAACTAGGCCCTGTGAAACCAATCTTTGTATAAAATTCTCTAATGGTAGTGTAATAGGCTTAAATGAACGGTGGTTGTACCGACTACTGTTGCTGTCTAGCTTATTCACGTTATAAATCATATAAGCTTGATTGCCCTGCGTCTTATTTCTATAAATAGAGAATACAGGTATGTCTTTCGTACTATAGGCATAATCGCCTGTAATTGCGTTGGTATCTTTAATTGAGCCACTTCTAAGCAACCACGCACACCTTACACCTGATTGAGCATATTTTTCTTGTCTGCGTTTTGTTTCTATAAAAGTTTGAGGGCTCCATTGCACTTCAATTGCAATCTTAGCTTTACCTTTTTCTACGTAGATATCTGCTATCCATTCCTCCCCACTAGGGGTAACCCCTCTTTTTTCGACTTCTACATTCCAACCGTTTCTATCTAATTCTTTCATAACAAGATATTTGATATGCATGTGTTCGGCAGTTTCACCACCAGTCGAGCAGTTAGAGTCTTTAGGTTTTGCCTTATGAGCGAAGAACTGCGTACCTAGCTTACTTGTCTTTAGTATTGCCTGATTACCACAGCAAGCCATATTGAAACTGGACGCTTTATCTTCTTTTAAAGCTATCCAATCTTTTAAGCTATATATAAAACTATAGATTTTTTCATCGTTTTTTGTGCAAATAAAAGCCATATTGACCCTTAGTTATTTTGACTTTTGATCTAGCAATACATTCTTATATATATTCATGCTTTATAAGATGATCGCGCATAATTAGGGTTTACCTTCTCCTATGCCTTTACCTTCGTATCCAGTAAAAACCGCGTGAATTGACTCAAGCGCTTTGAACCGCCCCGACTATATCGGAGACTTGATTGCTTGAGTCAGGCAGCTTTGTCTGACTCAATAAAACTATCATAGTATCGTCTCTCAAACTCAAAAGGCGACACATAGCCAATCGTACTATGAATGCGAGTTTTGTTAAACCAATCGACCCATTCAAGGGTTGCTAATTCAACATCACTCACACCTTGCCACTGCTGTTTTAAATATTCAATCACCTCCGTTTTATAAAGTCCGTTAACCGTTTCAGCCAACGCATTATCGTATGAATCACCTGTCGTGCCAACAGATGCAATGACGCCAGAATCAGCCATCTTATCAGTATAGCGAATTGATAAGTACTGAACGCCGCGATCACTATGATGAATGACATCTTTAGGATGGTTTCTGTCTGCAATGGCTTGGTTTAGTGCTGCCATCACCATATCAGTGTTCATACGATCTGATACTTTCCAGCCAACGATAGCGCGAGCAAATACATCAATGATAAAGGCGGTATATACCCAGCCACTCAGTGTCTTTATATAGGTAAAATCAGCAACCCATAGTTGGTTAGGGCGATGGGCATTAAAGTTACGATTAACCAAATCATCAGCACGCTTTTGATCGTCACGAGACTTAGTCGTTATCTTACCTTTACCTCGCCAAATACCCTGCATTCCATGCTGACGCATTAAACGCTCTACAGTGCAGCGTGCAGGATGTATACCCTCTGCTTTCAACTGTTTCCAGACTTTACGAGTACCATAACGGCATTTGCTGTCCTGCCAGATACGTTTAATCTCATTAAGATAGAAATCGTCATGCTGACTACGCTGTGAACGCTTCTCCGGATTGTCGTTTAAGTCTTTGGTACGATAGTATATGGATGGGGCAATCGGCAAGACTCTACAAATAGCTAGAATGCCATAAATAGATTTATTCTCGTCGATGAATTGAACCATCACTAAGGTTTGCGGTCTATTTCCGCCTGGGCGAAAAAAGCGGCTGCTTTCCTTATGATCTCATTGGCTTGTTTTAATTCTTTGTTCTCACGTTCAAGCTCTTTGATGCGCTCGGCTTGGCTTTGAGCTTGAATCTTTGCAGGAATGGTTTTATCAATGTGCTTTTTATGCCATGATCGTAGGGTCTCAGGCGTGCAA
>NZ_JBEOOY010000026.1:0-36053 GCF_040309585.1 Psychrobacter sp. GW64-MNA-CIBAN-0177 | reverse complement strand
ATGTCAGATTGAGTAGTCATTGCTTATTCTCCAGTTAGTGGATTATAAGCAGTTACACAGTTTTTAGGAAACTCCCCAATGGCTGTCGCAATGGCTAATGCTGTCGTCATCATATAGATCATAAAGGTTTTGGTACCAATACGACCCAGCAAACGGATGTCACCAATCCCGCAAACTCCGCAAATCAGTGAGATTAACACCAAAGGTACAACCAACATTTTGAGCGAGTTCACGAACAGTTTACCGATAATGGCAAGGAAGCCATTGGTAATGTACGTATTAACAAAACTGCCTTCAGCGTTTAGCCCTGAATAGTTTATAAATAAACCCAGTACGATACCGAGTATCATGGCAACAATAATCTTGCCCGTTAGTCCCATATTTTTCCACATAACCTCTATCCTTTTATATGCAACGCTCAGTAGTCAGTACGGCAATAAATCAATACATTTATGATTGTTGTCTCAACGTCTGATATTGTTACGTCTATATTAATTTGTTACTTAGTGTCAGACTTTTTGACAATATAAAATAATTGTTAAGGGTACTGCAAGATTTTTTTATGATTTAAATAACGTGACATTAGCGATTTTTTCCGTTTCATTTATTCTTTCGTGCTCAAAAAGACGTAAAATTGAGAAGATTTGTATGGGTTTTTATGAATATAATCGGTAATTATTTGAGGTGAAAAAAGCGAGACCGTCTGAAGTAGACGGTCTCGCTTTTTTAAGTGATATGGTTGATTTAAATAGCAATTTAACGTTCAAGGTTAAGTGAGATTAGTAGGTATAAGTCATATTGATTATAAATAGTTGCTTGTCAGTATTTTTAAGTGACGTTCAACAGACCCTAATTTCTTTCAACCTTAGTCTTTTTAAACATAAGCCCCTTTAAACATAAGCCTCTTTGATTACCATTTAAGCTTTATCGTTTTCATCACGACGGAGACCATCTTGCCATTTACTGTCCTTGGCTTCCTCGGCTCTTTCGGCTATTGTCTTGGTCGAGGTTAAGTCTGAATGATTAGGCAAATCAGAGTCTGCTTTATCAAGGCTATGATTGTAGCTCATACGCTGATTCAGAGTCGACTCGGCGTCACGATAACGAGGATCTAGCGCTTCTGCCTCTGGATTAGACTCATCAAAATCCGCTTGCCCGCGTATTTCTTCGACAGTATTTTGCTCATCTACCATTTTTACATCGCCATCACTTTCATAGCCGTGATCAGGATTGGCATCGCCCGTTTGCTCTTGAGTATCCGCCGCTGCAACCGTATTATTGGTCGCTGTGCCATTTCTTGCTTGGGCATCATTTTTTAGTTGCGCATAATCAGTCAGCTTGTGCACAGCATTTTCTAAGCTATGAGGGTTTTCACGCTCTTGTGCTACCTCAAGATGCTCATCGAACACATCTGTCAATAATGAATCGAAGCGTAGACCATTATATCTAATCAGTTGCTCCGCTTCTTCTTCAGTGATATCACCGCTTTGACTAGCATTGACCACATGATCTTCGAACGTCAAGCCTTCGAAGCTGTCTTTATGCTCCGCTTTTTTGAACTTCTGCCACAATGGTTCGACTTCAAGTAGCGTCTGATAAGCGTGCTCCATACGACCGCTGACATCATCAGGTAAGGTATTATAATAGACCATGGTTTTGAGGTAATCACGGAACGGGTTGGCTTCATGATCATCCATAAAGACATCACCCAGTTTGGTTTTTAACTCATCGCTCGCTGGGGTAAAGATACGACCACTTGGGAATGTCACAAAGCTCACAACACCAGCCGCCATACGATTCGGGAAGTTGGCAAAGAAAGAAACAAAGGCTTCTTGAATGGTATAGAGGCTATTCTGTAGCGCGACCTCGGCATGTAAACGTTCGGCTTCTGATTTGCTGCCATGCTCATAAAACTGCAAGATAGCCGTCGCAATGAATAAATGACCATGAATATCTGCCAAACGGCCAGAGAGCATCTCTTTGCGCTTCAAGTCACCTGCCAATAATCCTAATGCCATATCTGCTGTTAAGGCAAAGCTGGCACTTAAGCGGTTGATATGTTTGTAATAAGGGCGAGTAAAGTCATCGACAAAGCTTGGCGCATCGTTGCTACCACCGACATAACCTGCGATAAAGGCTTTTGCCCCGCGGTTAAAGGTATAGCCTAAATGTTTAAAGAACAACGTATCAAATTCTTTGAGCGCCGATTCTTTGTCTTCGCTCTGTAGAAGTTGTAATTCGTCAAATAGATACGGGTGACAACGCATAGCCCCTTGACCAAATATCATCAATGAACGCGTCAATATGTTCGCGCCTTCTACGGTAATAGATACCGGAATGGACTGATAAGGAATGGCCAAAAAGTTACGTGGACCCATCTGCACAGCACGCCCACCAACGACATCCATACCATCATTGACCACACTACGCATGGTTTCTGTCGCATAGTATTTTGCCATTGCAGTCATTACTGATGGCGTACCACCTTGGTTAAGACCACAGGTAACTAAGTGGCGAAAGGCTTCTAGCATATAAGTATTACTGGCCATACGACTCGTAGCGTCTTGCACGCCTTCAAATTTACCGACTGAGATTTTGAACTGTTCACGAACCTTGGCAAACGCGCCAACAGACAGATAAGTCATCTCACTGGCTGAGGTAGATAACGCTGGTAAGGAGATACCGCGGCCCACACCCAAACATTCCATCAGCATGCGCCAACCGCGTCCAGCGTTTTCAACGCCACCGATGATGTAATCCAACGGGATAAAGACGTCTGTACCATCGACAGTACCATTCATAAATGGCGAGCCGATGGGGTTATGACGAGGTCCTGTGATGACCCCTTCGTGGCTGGCAGGAACCAACGCACAAGTAATGCCATAATCGGTCTTATTGGGGTCACCAAGCAAACCTTCAGGATCGTGCATTTTGAAGGCCAAGCCAACCACGGTAGCGATAGGGGCCAAGGTAATCCAACGCTTAGAAAAATTCATGCGCAAACCAAGCATTTGCTTGCCTTCGTGAGTTCCGTAGCACACCACACCAGTATCAGGAATCGCGCCAGCATCAGAACCTGCTTCGGGGCCAGTCAGACCAAAACAAGGCACTTCTTCGCCTTTGGCTAAACCGGGTAACCAACGCTGTTTTTGCGCATCCGTACCATAATGCATGAGCAGCTCACCAGGGCCGAGCGAGTTCGGGACCATACAGGTCACAGCAGCGGTCGGCGAACGTGAGGCGATTTTACTCATCACCCGACTTTGTGCATAAGAGGTAAATTCAAGACCTCCGTACTCTTTCGGAATGATTAATCCTAAGAAACCGTTTTCTTTAATGAATTTCCATGCTTTAGGAGACAGCTCTTTATCATCATGATGGATTTTCCATTCATCAATCATGGCGCACAGCGTCTCTACCTCATTATCGATAAAGCTTTGTTCTTCTGCAGAGAGCTGTGGATAGGGATAATTGGCAAAGGTATCCCAGTTCGGTGCACCCATAAACAGCTCTTTTTCCCACCAGCTAGTACCAGCATCTAGGGCTTCACGTTCCGTATCACTCATGCTAGGCATGGCACCCGCAAGTGCCTTGTAAACAGGCTTGGTCAGCAGTGACTGACGCAGAGGCGCGACAAGCAGCACCAGACACAATAGCAATATCGGTATGCCCAAAATGAGCGACCATGGACTGATAATAGCGGTCACGACCACAGCAATAATGGCGACTATACTACCAGTGACGCGCGATAAAGACAGCAAAAATATGGCCAAAACCGTGGCTAACTGTATGATTACTGCCAAAATAAATAAGCCAACTGCCATGACTGTCTCCTTGGTAAAACCTAACTGGAAAATGGGGTAAAACTCAGAAAAAAATTATATTGAGAAAGCATCTTATTTAAGATCAGGGGTTTAAATCAATTAACGGGAAATCAAAACCCTTTTAAAACAAACAATGTCATTAATTATATAACCATGCTATTAAAAACTAAAAACCTATTGGTAAACAAACTTATAAACGTCTATCACAACATCATTTCGACTCAAAGCACTGTTCTTGAGTCAAAAAAAAGTAGGATAAAACAAGCATTGCTGACCATTAGAAATATACGTTTGATGCTCTACAAAAACTAATGAATCAAAATATAAATAACTGAGCGAAAGTTAGCTACCAATATGAAATAGTTAATGATAACTATCAATAGCGAAAATGCTATTCTGTGTCGATAATATGTATCAACTACTAGGGCGTGTCCTCAATTCAAGCGATTGTATCTACATGGGCTAAAAATGGCTAAATTTTGCCAAACATCGTCAAATTGCTGATTAATATCCCGATATTATTTGCGCTATTTTCCTCGTTTGAGGGCAATTTATCTCATTTTTATGACCATTTTTAAAATGAGGACACGCCCTAGATATATCGTCAATAAACCAGCGCTATAATTGGTTTAACACAACTGGAGCTCCATTCTCAAAGCATTACGGTGTTAATCTCGCTTGAATGATGGCCTATAAATCTTTACTCGCCTTTTTTGTACCTGAATTATCTTGAACCGACTATAGAACTAATTATATTTTCGACTAACCGAAGGGCGCTAAGCAGCTTTCGGCATAAGATAATGTTTCATTACGTCCAACGATGATGTGGTCTACCAAGGATAAATCTATCAAATCACAGGCTTTTTTTAGCTCGTAGGTCAATAGGTTATCTGCCGTTGAAGGAGTCGCATCAGTATGCGGATGATTGTGCGCGACGATTAATTGACCAGCAGCGTGACTCAACGCGTGACGGAGTACGTGCTTGATACAGACCGAGCACGACGAGATGCCACCAGTAAACAGTATTTCAAAGTTTAGCAGATTTAGCGCATTGTCTAAGCAAAGGACGGCAAAGACTTCACGATGCTCACCGCGCAATTGGGTGCTGATATAGTCCTTGACGACTTGTGAGCGCCCAAGCGCTTGCCCTGTCTTTAGCTTACTGTCTAAATAACGCGTACCCATCTCAAGCGACGCCAGTATCTGTGCGTACTTGGCAGGACCGATACCATGACAAGCAAGCACGGTCTGTGCCGGCGCTGCCAATAGCTCGGCAAGACTACCGAACTCATCGATCAAATGACGCGCCAGCTCGATTGCCGACTGCGACTGGGTGCCAGTGCGTAAGAATATCGCTAATATTTCAGCATCCGTTAAGTGAGCGGCGCCAAATTTCAGCAGTTTTTCTCGAGGTCGATCATCTTCATGCCAGTCTTTAATCGCCATTGTCACTCCTTAATGGGGGATGAATGCTAGATATATGATATAAATGCGGAAAACCTTACCCAACTTATCTCATAATTGTTACTATAAGCGCAATTTTATCTTTCAACTTTTTTATTGATGCCACGCTTATGTCCAATATTGTGCTCGCTATCACCGGCGGTATCGCCGCTTATAAATCCGCTATCTTTGCCCGTCTGCTCATCAAGGCAGGCTTTGATGTGCGTGTCATTATGACCACAGGCGCACAGGCCTTTATCACACCGCTGACGCTGCAGGCTTTGACAGGTAATGAGGTGCATACCTCTTTGCTGGATGAGCAAGCCGAGGCGGGGATGGGTCATATTGAATTGGCCAAATGGGCGGACTTAATCGTCATTGCGCCAGCGTCTGCCAATACACTGGCGCGTCTGGCAATGGGCATGGCAGATGATCTGTTGACGACCGTGTGCCTAGCAACGACGGCACCAGTCATTATTGCTCCAGCGATGAACCAGCAAATGTGGGCGCATCCAGCGGTGAATCTTAACGTCCAAACCTTAAGTGATATGAATTACCAAATTATACAGCCCGCCAGTGGTGAACAAGCCTGCGGTGATGTGGGGGCAGGGCGATTGCCCGAACCTGAGCAGTTATTGGCTGAGGTGTTGTTATTTAATGCCATGCAAACCACGCCGCAATTATTGGCAGGTAAAAGAGTGGTGATTACTGCTGGACCAACTGTCGAAGCGATTGATCCGGTACGCTATTTGTCCAATCACTCTACCGGTAAAATGGGTTTTGCTTTAGCGCGTGCTTGCGTGGCCGCTGGTGCAGACGTGGTTTTGATTGCGGGTGGTAAAGTAGTACTGTCCACACCGCTTAATGTCACCCGTATTGATGTGTTGTCCGCGCAAGAGATGCTGATTGTCGCACAGCAATGTGTGGAAGGTACGCATAGTGCGCTACAGTATATCTCTGAAGATGAGCATGATCATTCACACGAACACTCACACGAAGATCATCATGCTCATCACCACGGTGACTGTGATTGCGGCGATGAGCACGATGTTGATGCCATGGTTACCAATGATAGCGTGAGAGTCGCAGATGTCTTTATTTCGACGGCGGCGGTTGCTGATTATCGTACTGAAGAGGCTGCCCCGCAAAAGATTAAAAAAACCCAAGATGCCATGACGCTGAGCTTGGTCAAAAATCCTGATATTTTAGCAACCATTTCGCTTGCCCATCCAGCGCTATTTGTCGTCGGCTTTGCGGCAGAAACGCAAGATGTCGAGCGCTATGCTCGCGGTAAACTGATATCTAAAGATCTAGATTTGATTGCTTGTAATGACGTGTCGCGTGCAGATATTGGTTTTGCCAGTGATGACAATGCGATGCAAGTGTTTTTCTCTGAGCGCTATAAGAATGAAGCAGTAACGCTAGAGAAAGCAAGCAAAGATAAAATAGCTGAGCAGTTGGCCAGTATTATTGGTAAAGCTATCTGGCAGCGTCACAATGCACAAGACACGCCCTAGTTATGCTTTCGCTAATGTCGCTATTAGACACTAAATACTGATGGCAAATATGATAGATAGCGATAGCACCCAGACGTTATTGCTGATTGTGATTTTTGCGCTGGCATCATTGCTGCACGGGATTAGCGGTCTGGGTGTGACCTTGGTGACCACCACTGCGCTTGCCAGCATCTATCCGTTGCCACACGCCATTGTATTGGTGATATTCCCGTCATTATTGCTTAATGCAATGACTTGGCTGGCGGGTGGTGGTCGCACTATTTGGCAAAACTTTATCTATTACGGCAGGCGTTATTGGCTGCTCGCTTTAACTAGCCTGCTCGGTAGTATTTTGGGCGCGAAGCTCTTGCTATGGGTCGATAGCGCTTATATTTTATTGGTATTGGCGGCTGTCATTGGCTTTTATGTGATCAGTGCGCTACTCGGTAAGCAAATTCGGCTACCTGCTACCAAGCCTGTGCTGATTATCGTTGGACTGAGTGCTGGTATCATTGGCGGCGCGACCAATGCAATGTCGACCATATTGATGATGTATTTACTGTCTGCCAGCGATGATAAAAACACCGTCGCCAAAGTCGGCAACATGTGCTATTTCTTAGGAAAAATTGCCCAAATCATTGTATTGCGTGAGCCTATTATGGCGCTGAGTAGTGGTGAATGGCAGCTGATTACTTTGCTGAGTGTTTTATCTATTGTCGCGCTTTTAGTCGGTATCCGCCTGCGTCGTTACTTACCGCAAGCACGCTTTCGTCAGCTTATTTTATTAATTTTGACCGTACTTGGGCTGCGCGTGGGTTGGCAAGGAGTTACGGCATTTTTATCAATCTAAGCAGTTTGCGGTGTTAGTTAAGTTTTAGATTTTAGGTCAAAGGTATGCTTGGCATGTCGTCACTCATATTTGCGCTGGTGATTTAACGATTAAACAAATTCAGTAAGATGGTAGCGACGATGCTAATTACTATCATGGTAACGACCGGAAAATACACGCGTGTATTGCCTGATTTGTGTTTAATATCTCCTGGCATGTTGCCTATCCACGAAAACGCACTGGGAAACACCAGCCAAATGATTCCGATAACAATGAACACAGTGCCTATACCAATCAATATTTTTGCCATATAAAACCTCGCTAACTTTCTGACGTTTTTTCATTTTGTCTTAAGCATCGATATGCGACAAAGTCACTATTTAAACCGCCTTACCAAAATAAAGCTGCTGCGCCACTCGAAAAGTATTACAGTGCGCTTCAACCACATCTTCAATATCTTCTGAATAGCCACCACCCATGACGATGGCAACGGGGATGTTGGCGGCTTTTGCTTGACGTAACACATATTCATCACGCGCCTTGCAACCAGCTTGTGTCAATCCAAGCTTACCCAGTTTATCGGTCGCCAGTACATCGACCGCAGACTGATAAAAGATCATATCTGGTGCAACGTCGCTAATTAAGCGCGGTAGCGTGTCCTCTAATATCTGTAAATACTCAGCATCACCAGTATCGTTGGCAAGTTCAATATCTAGGTCAGATAGTTCTTTGCGAAATGGATAGTTCTTGGCGCCATGCATACTAAACACAAAAACCCGTGGCTCATTTGCCATAATACTAGCATTGCCATTGCCCTGATGGACGTCTAAATCGACCACCAAAATCTTTTGCGCCTGTCCACGATTTAATAATAAATTACTCGCGATACAAACATCATTAAACACGCAAAAGCCCTCGCCATGATCGGCAAATGCATGGTGCGTACCGCCGGCGACATTCATCGCCACGCCATATTGCTGAGCATAAAGCGCACATTCATAAGTCGCATGGGCAATATGACGACCACGATCGACTAAAGCTTCAGTCATCTCAAAGCCGATAGGGCGTGCTTCCTTGCGCGGTAAGGTTTGGGTTTTAAGCTTATACCAATAGTCTGCCGTATGAGTGGTCAAAATCTCCTCTTCGCTTAATCGCGCAGGCGCAAAGAAATTATCGGTACTGATAGTGCCTTCAGCCAATAAGCGCTCAGGAATCATCGTATATTTTTGCATGGGAAAACGATGCTTGTCAGGTACGGAATAACGAAAGACGTCGGAGTAAGCAATTTTTAGCATAATGTTTAAGTGTGTCGGTATTTAAGAGGTGATAAGGTGTTTTTAGAAGGTTTTTTATTAAGCGTGATAAAGGGGTAGAAAATAGACGAATGACTGATTTATATTTTGCTAAACTCTTTAAGTTAAAAGGCTTTTTTAAGTTAATAGACTTTCTAAATTAAAGGGCTTTTGTAAGTTAAGAGATTTTCTTAAATAAACTATTTTTTAACTTAAGCATCTTTATTGGACAAACTGAGTCGGCAAAAAGAAGGTGCGTGAGTCGGATTGTTGACGCAGCTCTGTTAATAACGTTTGCATATCTTCAGCGGGATATTGGTTATTGAGTAAATCACTAAACAGCTCATTCGCTACCGTGGTCATGGCAATGACACTTTGTAGTAAATGCTCGATGATTTCGTCATTAATACCAATAGTTTCGACATCGATGGCATGCTTGTAGCGTATCTCGCCATCGTTGATATCCATTTCTAGATTGCCAATCAGCATGTCATAATTGATTTGAGTAATCAGTAACATCGCTGCACTTTGATGACTCTCTGGTATCAAAAATGGCAAAATTCCATAGACCGCTAGCAGCTTGTTTTTCTCTTGCACCCGAAATAGGTAGCCACAGTTCAGTTGTTTATGCCGCATTCTTAAGGATAAGTGATGCGATTGCTGACTGTCACTGCTTCTGGGTCGATAATAGGTATATTGCCACTGATTATTACTAAAGTACTGTTTTAGACAGTCGACGATGGACGTTTCATTGGTTTCTTGCTGCGATGCTTGCAAATTCGCTTGAGCTTGCGAGCGCTCGCTATCATGATTATTATCACGGTGACTGGTCAAACTGCCAGTAGAGTCAGCCGTATTTGCCTCATCGCTATTACGAGTATTGGCGCTCGAGATTCCTGCCTGCATCATATCAAGATCAATATCATCGTCAGCCGCTGCTGCCTGTGTTGGCATTTTTGCGCCATGGATAATAGACTGCGGTGCTGAAGCAGTCAGTAGCCGTTTGAGTTTTTGCCACAAGCTGAGTTTATTACGTTGACTCATAGGTATTGTGTTGACATATAAATGGATGATATTGAAAAATGGCCGATAAGCAAAAACAGTCAGTTAGTTATTATTAAACACCAAACCCTCTTTGATAGTGGGCTGCGCATAAAATGCTTGCAACATCTCACCTATATGCGCTGCCAACCACGGACTTTCAAGCGCATCGTATACGATGGGCAGTAGGGCACTACTAAATTGCGTCATGGCTTGCTCATCTATATATAAACTCGCGGCCACCGTTGCCATGCTATCGCCATAATGGTTGGCATACCACGTATCGATACTGGCTGACACGAGGCTGTGCAGATAAGGCGACATACGCAGACGGTTGTAGCTCTGTTGAATACTGGCTTCAATATGATCGATACTACTATTGCCAGGCTCATCAGTTAAATAATTTTGCAGTTGGCTAATGGGCTGATCTTTGATTCTTGCCCAACCGCTTACTAGCAACCGAGCGACTTCGTCATTTGATAAGTGCTCTTGGGCATTGGCTTCTGCACGACGTGCTAAGTCTTTAATATTACGGTGCAAATACGTTTGCAGTTTTTCATCAAGGTTTCTATTGGTCGCCTTTTCAAAAGAGCTGCGCCCAAATTTCATCAGTTTACCAGCAGCGCCTGCTTTATCTAGCGTGGTTTCCATAAAGTCGTTGATCGCGTGATAGAGCGTTTGCGTCAGCAAATCTGCAAAAGTCTCGTTGCCGACTAGCGTATGAATCAAAACATTACGCTGCTGCTCATGGCTACCCACATAATCGGCTAAGGTCTGCACTTGAGTGTCATCTACCAGCTCAGACAACGGCACATTGTCATTGACCGGATGATAAATAATCGTATGCAAGATATCGCGAATATCTTTACGTATCACATCCGTCATCGGTTGGTTCAGGAGCCAGTCGTTGATCAGATGTTGCAAATCATCGGCGCTGACATATTTATTCAATGGCTGGGCAGCAAACCACTGCCAAGCCTCTATGCTCAGTGGTTCTGCTTGCGTGCGTAACCATTGCTGCATAAAGGCAACTTGTGCCTCGATTAAGCTGTCTATTGTTAGCGCTGGCGTATCTAAATGTTGGCTATCTTTTGAAGTCTGCATAGGTTTTGAGGTCATAGTTATCGACAATTTGTTATACTGTGTGGTTGGGGTAAGCATAAAGTATTATGCCACGAACATGATATTTGTTGGTGATGAATATTGACTGCCGCTTGATAAATAATACGAGGTTTGAATGACAGCTCTGACTACCGCCTTACTTACGCTTGATGAGCTGACCGTTCAGCGCGGTGAAATCCCTCTATGTGAAGGCGTTGCGCTCGATTTACCTGCGGGCAGTATTTGTCACTTGATTGGTGCTAATGGCACAGGCAAAACGACGCTACTGATGCAGCTGGCTGGATTGTTGCCGGTGCTGAGCGGTGAAGTGTATTATCAAGGATCTGCAAGTTTACCTATTCAGCCTTTGTATGTGTCGCATCAGTTGGGTATCCATCCAAATCTGACGGTCGCACAAAACCTCACCTTTCTGTTGAATTTATACGGCATCAGCCCAAGTGTTGCTGATATCGATGACGCCTTAGCTTGGGTCGGACTGCAAGGCTTTGAGACGATTAGCTCAAGCCATTTATCGGCTGGGCAAACGCGCCGTATCACCCTGGCAAGGTTATATTTATTGACGCCGGACGTGACCCCGTTATGGTTACTCGATGAGCCTTTTACCGCCCTTGATGTCGATATGGTGGCACGGATGGAAGACAGGTTGCGCGATTTTGCCACGGCTGGTGGTGGCATATTGATGACCAGTCATCAGGCTGTCGGCGTCGCCAATCAAGTGCTCGATTTGTCCGACTATATGGTTTGAATGTTGTTAGCATAAGTGTGATAAGTAGTATAAGTGTGCCAGTCATCCGTGGAAGAGCGAATAAATGATAGAAATAGACGAGCCAGTAGACAAGGTTAATACAAGCTCAAACGTTAGCGTATCACCTGCGCGCGCTATCAGCTTTAGGCAGTTATGGCGGCGCGAGTGGCACGTGAAGCAGCAAGGAGCGGTACAATGGTTGTACCCTTTGGTACTGTTTTTAGTGATTATCACCTTGTTTCCGCTAGCCGTTGGTAGCGAACCTGCGCTGTTACAGCGTCTTGGGGTCTCAGCGGTGTGGATTGCTGCTCTATTGTCACTAGTAATGGGTGTTGATGGCTTATTTAAGCCCGCTCTTGATAATGGCACACTGGCGCAATTGGTTGTTGCCAAAGCGTCGCTGCCGTTATGGGTGCTCATCCGCCTAGTCATCCATTGGATTTTTAGTAGTGGCATTGTGGCAGCGCTTAGTTTACTTGCCGTGCCTTTGTTTCAGCTTAGCTGGTTTGAGGCGTGGATATTGATGGCGTCTATTTTGACCGGCAGTCCAATGCTCTTGATGCTGTCAGCAGTGGCAAGTAGTTTGACGCTGTCATTGAAGAATGGTGCAGTGCTAGTGCCTTTGATCGCCTTACCAATGCAATTGCCGGTGTTGATTTTTGCCACAGGAGCAGTGGATTTATTTGCCACTGGTCTTAATGGCTTACCGATACTGGCATTATTATTGGCAGGTAGTATTATTTCAGTGTTGGTGATGCCATGGGTGATTGCGATGACCTTAAAAATGTCATGGCTCAATTAAACAGTAGACTTTCTGTACTATCAACACCCAGTCGTTTAAACCCAATGTATTAACAGCATGTTGAAAACTGGCAACTTTGCTATAATAGCCAGCTAACTAAGTAAACAATCACTCGTAGATTCTATCCAGTGTTTAACGCCGGCAGGTTGACAGGTAGTCGCGCCCATGATGCGCTATATCGGTTACAACCAATACGCTGTGCCAATAGGTTTATTCCCATGCCCAACCTGAATAACATCTCATCTCCTAGCCTGTGGCAGCGCATCTGGCAGGGCTTTTTGACCACTGTGGGTACCAAGCAGTTTTTTCGCATTTTTTCGCCTTGGGTCAAGTGGCTGGCAATATTAGCCACTATTTGTCTTGTGATCGGTAGCGTCTGGGGCCTCGCTTTTGCGCCGCCTGATTACCTACAAGGTAATAGCTATCGCATTATCTTTATTCACGTACCCGCTGCCAGCATTGCCATTTCTATCTATTTTGCCTTAGCAGTGCTCGGGGTCATTTTTTTGGTTTGGAAAATTAAGACGGCTAGTCTTGTGGCGCAGGCGCTTGCTCCGCTAGGATTTTTGCTCTGTGTGATTAGCTTGATTACGGGTTCTATTTGGGCAAAACCGACGTGGGGCACTTACTGGGTTTGGGATGCGCGTTTGACCTCTATGCTCATTTTGGCATTTTTGTATGCGGGCATCATGGCCCTGTTTGCCGCGTTTGAGCATACTGCCAATCGTGGTAAAGCTGCCGCTATTTTGTCTATTGTTGGCGCAGTAAACTTGCCTATTATTAAGTATTCGGTACAGTGGTGGAACACCTTGCATCAAGGCTCGACCTTTACTCTAACCGCCGCGCCCAAAATGTCTGCAGATATGTGGATGCCATTATTACTAATGATTGTCGGTAGTTATTTATTGGTCGCGACGTTAGCGATTTATCGTACCAATACGCTTATCTTGTATCGTGATCAAGGCAAAGCGTGGGTCAAAGAGTATATTCGCGGGCAAGCCAAATGACGGCAATGACTGTCGTCAAAACAAATAACGGCTAGGAAAATATTATGCAGCCTTACTTTTATAGCGTATCTGAGTTTCTCGCCATGGGTAAGCATGGTGTTTTTGTCTGGTCGTGCTGGGCCATTACCGTTGGCATGATGCTGGCTTTTGTTATTTATAGTCGCAGGCAACGACAGGCTTTAATCAAGCAGCTGACTATTCAGCAAGCGCGGCAAGCACAGCGTACGGCTAAAACTCCTAATTCTAAAACTAAGCAACCGATGTAAAAAATATTTTAATATCATAACTTTAGCTCACAAAATTATGATCTCTCAATTGTAAAGATATGACCCCGTCAGTTGCTAGGGGCTTATTGATTTATGCGAAAAATGCTACCATATAGCCATTAGAAGAGTACGATTAGAAAGACATTTTTAGAACGTTTTTCTAATGGTAGTTTCTTTAATATTTTCTGTTTTATAGACTGTCTATATTCTACAAAACAGCGACTCATCAATGAGGTAGTGGTATGAACGCAGTTCGTCGCAAAAAACTGATGTGGGTTATGTTTACGCTTGCAGGGGCAGCGATAGCCGTGGTGTTGGTTATTTATGCTATTGGGCAACAGACTGATTACTACTTTGATGCTACCGCGATTGCGCAAGGTGAGGCACCGCAAGACAAGCGTATTCGTGCTGGTGGTATGGTAGTCGCGGGTAGTGTTCAACGCGCCGAAGACAATCCATTGAACGTTGAGTTTGCCATCACGGATTTTCAATCGACCGTACCTGTGACCTATCAAGGTATTTTGCCAGATTTATTTGCTGAAAACTCAGGTGTCGTCGCTACCGGTAAGATGCAAGGCGACATCTTTGTGGCTGGTGAAGTATTGGCCAAGCATGATGAAAACTATATGCCGCCAGAGGTGGCCAAATCGATGAAAGAAAACAATCGGAGCGTCGCAGTGCCTTCTTCTGAGCAATATAACCCTGCTGAGCCGATACATGAAACCAAAACGCTTCAACAATAGTGGTTGCGAATACCAATAAAAAAACCACCGACTTGCTCGGTGGCTTTTTTTGTTTAGTAAATTATTAATTGATTAAGTATATAACGATTTTACGTCAATCAATCATCCCACTCAGGTGAATAATCAGGATGTTCGATTTTACGTCCATCACTACTGGCAAGTTTGCCAATTTTCTCTAGTTCCTCTGCACTCAAATGCACCTTCATTGCATCCAAGTTACCTTGTAAGTGGTCAGGATTAGACGTCTTTGGAATAGCAACGCGGTGCTTGTCTGACAGAATCCAAGCCAACGATACTTGTGCAGGCGTGATGTTATGCTTATCAGCGATTTCTTTGATAACCTCATTGTCAAACACATCACCGCGTGCAAGTGGCGAATAAGCTTCAAGTAGAATATGGTGATTGTTCAAAAAAGTTTGCAAGGTTTTTTGCTTAATAAAGGGATGAAACTCAACCTGATTGACCACAATCGGCACATCTGCATATTTCTTGGCTTCAATGATATTGGCAATATTAAAATTAGAAACCCCGATATGGCGCGTCAAACCTTGCTTTTGCAACTCGCATAGTGCTGGGATTGTCTCAGATAGTGGTACGCGGTCGTCAGGCCAATGCAAGAGTAGCAGATCCACATAATCGGTATCTAAATTCTCTAATGAGCGTTTTGCTGCTGCCATGAGTTTTTCTGGCTCAAACTTCATATCATCAGGGAAAATCTTTGTGGTCAAAAAGAATTTATCACGAGCGACGCCCGATTGCTTAATACCTTGACCAACCTCGAATTCATTACCGTAAGCTTGGGCGGTATCGATATGTTCGTAGCCCATCTTAAGACCTTGGCTAACGACATCGATACAGTCTTGCCCCGTTGACTGCCAAGTGCCCAGTCCTAATACTGGAATGTTGGCTTGTCCTGCGGTACGAATATTATACTTTTTAGCATGCATATTATTATCCTTGTTATTTGTGTGATTTGTTAATAGAGGACTTATCAAGAGAGCGATTACTCATGAATATTATTGTCTCGACCTCTATACAGCCCAACCACTATAGAAAAAAGCAGGCTGAAGTGAAAGGGCGAGTGACGGTTTCCTACAAAGGACAAACAGGCTGTAACGTCATTTTAGAGATGGTTAGGTGTTTATGGACGGAATTATTAATAAAGGAAGATTACCTAATCTTCTGAACACTTCATTCAACTAGGAGAGGATGTGGCTATTTTTTCAGAAATCACTCATTCAAAAGACGGTCTGGCAAAAACCAATAGCACCGGACAAAATCCTCTTTCTTGGTTTATCTTCGGTCTTATGGCCAGCGTTACTTTTATCGGTATACTCTCAGAGCTGATGCCTTCCGGTATTTTGCCACAAATGACTGTAGGTCTTGGTATTGAACAGACCCAAATTGGATTTTTGGTCGGTATCTATGCACTGGCATCAGCGATTTTTGCCATTCCACTCATCAGTATGACGCTGTGGGTCAATCGAAAGATTCTCCTTATGGCTTTATTGACAGGTTTTGCTGTCTCTAATATCGTCGTCGGCCTCACTTCTTCTTATTCTCTCATCGTGGTCATGCGTATTTTGGGTGGTATCTGCGCCGGTATTATGTGGCCAATGATTGCAGCCTACGGTACTGCATTGGTGCCCGAGAATATGCAGGGTAAGGCGATTACTATTATTATGGCGGGTAACACCTTTGGCGTGAGTCTTGGGTTACCGATTATGACTTTTATTGGTACGCAAGTAGGGTGGCGCACATCGTTTATCGTGCTTGGTGTACTAGGTGGGGTCATTGCACTATTGGCGATGAAATTCTTACCATCCGTAAAAGGTGAAAAGCTGACGCAAAGCAATTCGCCAATAGCGGTGCTAAAAATATCTGGGGTCTGGATAGTCTTAGCCCTCACTTTCTTGGCAGTCGTCGCGCATTACAGTACCTATACCTATATTACGCTACTGGTCGAAACCATAGAGTTTGTCGGTGGTATCAGCTTAGCGCTGTTGATTTTTGGCATTGGTTCTGTCATCTCAGTCATACTATCGGCCAAGATTATTGACACCCATTTACGGGGTTTAATCGTTGGGATGTTGGCTTGCGGTGCTATGACGATGCTGCTGTTTTTCTTCTTTGGCGGGACTAATGGGTTTGCGCATTTTGCCTTTTTACTGTGGGGCTTAGCATTCGGACCTTTGGTCACGATGTTTCAAACAGCCGTTAGCCATCAGGTCACCGAGGCAAAAGCTATCGCCACGTCAGTACAATCTAGTGTGTTTAACTTTTCAATTATGATTGCGACATGGTTGGCGGGTTTGATTTTGGTGCACCTGCCAGAGACAGGTGTTTTCGGCATTGTATATCTGTCTATTCTTTGTTTTGTTCCGGCCATTATTATTACGGTAATCTCTAAAAAAACCTTAGATACGCCTACTTTCCACTGACTATAGAATGCAGACCATAAAAAATACCCATTACTTATAAGTAATGGGCATCTTTGTATTTATATTTCGGCTTGTTAGCGCTATTCGTTGATATGAATGAATACTCTTTAAATATCTAAAAATTTAATGACTAAGTTATCAACTATTAATCTATCAATTACTAAGCTATCAACTATTGAGCAGCTGCTTCGGTAGTAGGTGCTGTCGTGGTAGCGACGGCCTTATCGGTAGCCGCATTTTCACCCCAAATTTTTGGGTACTTGTAACCTGGGAAGCTATCATGCGCATACTTTTTAAAGGCTTCTGAGTTATAAGCAGCCGTCACGTCTTTGACCCATTTTTTGCCTACATCTGCAGATTTAACCGCTGACCAGTTGACATAAGCAAAGCTTGGCTCTTGGAACAGCGCTTCGGTCAGTTTAATACCAGAATCAGTGGCATAGTTACCATTAATCACTGCAAAGTCAACTTCATCACGGGCGCGTGGCAATTGCGCCGCTTCTAATTCAACAATTTTGATATCGTATTTACTGTTATCAGCGATGTCTGCTTTTGACGCTGTCAATGGATCTACATTGTCTTTTAGAGTAAGCCAGCCAAGGTCGCTCATCATCACCAACGCACGCGCAAAGTTACTTGGATCGTTCGGTGCAGAGACGCTCATGCCTTTATATACATCATCGAGGCTAGTCTTTTTGCCTGAATAGATGCCAAGAGGCGCCGTTGGTACTTGGAATACTTCAACCAAATCAAGGTTGTTTTCTTTTTTGAAAGTATCTAGATAAGGCTTGTGCTGAAAGATGTTGATGTCCAAGTCGCCTTCAGCCAATGCCAAGTTAGGACGTACATAATCCGTAAAAGGAATCAGTTCAACTTCGTAACCTTGCGCTTCTAGCGAGCCTTTCACTTGGTTACGTACCATATCAGCAAAATCACCTTCGGTCGTACCGATGACGATTTTGGTATGGTCAGGATCGATGTCGCTAGCAGCCGTTTCAGCCGTTGAGCCTTCGGTAACGGGCTCTTTGGTCGCTTCTGGTGCTGACGAGTTGTTGCAACCAACTAAGACTAGGCCTGATACGCCAACCGCAGCAAATGCCGTCGCCAGTTGACGGCTAATATCTGTTAATTTCATAAAATTTCCTTATTAATACATGGGATTGGGTAAGATAGTTATCGTCTGAGCATTAAAAAAGCAACATTCTAATGTAGTAATGCTGCTTTCTTATGAGCTGAGACAAGGATTAATTACTGCCAAAAATAACCCTAGTCGCTGACAATGTCAAGTATTTGCTAAAGCGGTTTAACGTTTGTCTAAACGCGTCGCCAGCCAGTTACCAGAGGCTTGAATAGATATGACCATAATCGATAGCATAATGACAATAAAAATCATCACCTCTGTCTGATAACGATAGTAGCCGTAACGAATGGCCAAATCACCCAGACCACCGCCACCAATCATACCAGCCGCCGCTGAATAAGACAGCAGACTGATACAAAGGATGGTCACGGATAACACCAAACCTGAGCGCGCTTCATTGAGCAATACTTTGATAATGGTAAAGGGACGAGCGCCCATAGACTCTGTCGCTTCAATGATACCGCGTGGTACTTCTCGCAAGTTTTGCTCGACCAAGCGGGCAAAGTAGAATGAACCTGCAATCGCTAGTACCAAAGAGGCAGCGATGGGGCCAATACCTGTGCCGACGATAGCCTTAGTAAATGGGCTCATGGCTATCATCAAAATAACAAACGGAAAGGCGCGCATAAAGTTGGTAATGCCGCCCAGTATGCCGTAGAGGGTTTTGTTTTGCAAAAACTGCCGATCGCTCGACAAAAATAAGAATATTCCGAACAGTCCGCCGATTACAATCGCGACTGTCGTTGAGATACCAAGCATAATGAAGGTATCAATAAACGCCTTTACAATCTCTTTGCGTAGCAGCAATAGCTTGTCGATTGAGGCGGATAATTCAGCACCAGTTAACATATGTATTTCTCCTGCCTCATTAGTCTTCGTGCACTAAGCCTTTGCCAATTGGTGTAGTGGCCTGAATCAGACCATCGCGAATATCTGCCACTTCAAGTAATTGCCCTTGGTGTAATAGCGCCGCACGATGGCACAGCCTACGAATGACGCTCATCTCATGAGTCACGATGACAATAGTGACGCCGAGTTGCTCATTAATATCACGTAGACAAGTCAGCAGACTTCGCGTCGTCGCTGGATCAAGGGCGCTGGTCGGCTCATCAGCCAATAATACTTTGGGGCTGGGCGCAATCGCGCGGGCGATACCAACACGCTGTTTTTGTCCGCCCGACAGCTGCGCCGGATAGTGACCAGCGCGATCGGTTAAGTCTACAATCTCAAGACAATCCATCACTCGCTTGTGAATATTGCGACGCGGATAGCCAGAAACCATCAAGTTAAATGCGACGTTATCAAAGACGGTGCGATTGGACATGAGGTTAAATTGCTGAAAAATCATACCAATGTTGTGACGAGCGATACGCAAATCACTAGCGGACAAGGTGGTCAAATCCGTCCCATCTATCACCACTTGACCTGAATCTGGGCGTTCGAGCAAATTAATTAAGCGCAAAAGGGTCGATTTCCCAGCACCTGAATAACCCATCAAACCAAAAATCTCACCTTGTTGAACAGACAACGAGGTCGGTTCGACAGCGGTAAACCAATGCGGCTTGCCGTCTTTGTCTTTGATTGATCGGTCGCTTAAAAAACTTTTGGTCACATCGTTTAAGACAATCATGTCACTCATGGAGGGCTCAAAATTCAATAGGTTTATGATGGTTATAGAAAAATTAGACTGCAGTGTACCTATGGCAGCGCAAAATCGGATATTTGCTAGCATTAACAATGGTAATAAGGGGCAGTAATATAGCATATTATGCAATGTTTTGGATATGCACATCCGTGACTTGCTTATGACTAATGGCTATTAGCTCTAAGAAATTTGAAAAATGTAAATGGCGGGGTGCAAAGGGCGTGAGTACTCAGAAGGATGACGATAAAAGAGGTACAGCCATATCTTAATTATTATTGTCGTGGTAGTTGTAATGAGGATCTTGCTTTACGGGTATAACGACCAAAAATCTGGTGTGGCCGTTAATAGTATCGGTCACGATATGCCCTTGGTGAGCAGTAGCGATTTGTGAGACCAAGGATAATCCCAAACCTGAGCCTTTGTTCTTTTGCTGCAAGCGCACGAATGGACTGAATACTTCCTCGCGTTTGTCTTTAGGAATGCCTTCGCCTTCATCAATAACCGCCAGCACGGCGTATTTTGGTAACGGACGTATGGGTTCGGCTTTAGACTTTTTGATATGTTTGGTAAATAGATTCTCTTTACGCGCGGCAATCGGCGCGTCACTCTCATTTTGGGTGTTGGCTTTAACGTCGTCTTTGCTAGCAGTTTTATCCGTCGCGAGTTTATCAGTTTTTCGAGATTGACCATTGCTAGTTAGCAACGCATCGTTGGCTTTACGAGCTCCTTCGCTATTAACGGTCATTTCATTATCGTTATGAGTTTCCGCAGATTTTTGGACGTCTTCTTCGTTATCCGGCACGGCTCTCCAAATAACCTTTTTAATTTTTTCAGTCAAATCTGTGGTAAAGCTTTGGTAGTTGGGGATTAGTGATGCTTCAGGATTAATAGCAGTGGTATCGTCAGTGAGTATAGGATTTTTAGCAGTATTTTCTTTCACTTTTGCATCTTTACTAGCGTCTGTTGCTGAGGGGCTAGTTTCTAACCCCTTTATATCAGCGTTGCCCATAACATCAGTGCTTTCAGCAATGATATCAGTGACATCCGCATTTGAAGCGTCAGCTGCAGCATCGTTACTATCGAGCGCAAGGTTTTCACCATTTCGATAAATAGGCGGCGCCGGTAATATCACAACCATCTCTGCTTTTTCTTTCTCAGTATTGGTTATATGAGAGTCGTCAGAAACCTCGCCTGGTTGTGTTGATGTTTGCAGCGCTAAGTTATCGGACTCGTTTGATTCGTAATAATGCTCAAAATCCGAACGGTTATAATCAGCAAAGCTACTAGAAACCAACGTTTGCAGTAAATAATCTGGAACGGTATCGGCTTCGTCAATAGTCTGAACGCCATAAATTAGCACGGTAACGGGTGGTTTACCATGTAACATAGCATTGGTCAAAAGGTTGCGAATAAGATGGGTCAACATCGGTGCCTGACCATCGATGACGATATGCTCACCAATCAAAGTGGCTTCAGGGTAATGTTGGCGTTCTTGATTCACTAAGTCATATAAGTCCAAATGCTCGACTTGCTGCATGACATGACCGGCATCTAAGCGACTGACCAATAAGATACTTTCAACCAAGTCATTAAGCCCTGATAAATCACGGTTGATCGCTTGCGCGCGTTTGTCAAATTTCGCTTTGGTATCCATTGGCATCGCATCCGCCAGCATATCCATCATCTCGATTTGTAGGCGGATACGGGTAATCGGCGTCCGTAGCTCGTGAGAGGCATGCGCCAAGAGCAGATTGTTGGCATTAATAAGATGCTCGATTTTTTGCGCCGCTTGGTTAAATCCGCGTGCTAACGAGGCGATTTCATCACTGCCGCGTGCATTGACCCGTACCGTAAAGTCACCGTCCCCCAGTTGGGTCATCTGTTGGCTCATCTGATTGATACGCCAAGTCATGGTGCGAGCAATTAGCCATAGAACGCCTGCCATAATCAAGAGCAGCAGTAGGGTGCCAGTAAACAAATTTAAGGCAGCGGAAAGTACGGGCTTTTTGGGCGGCAAGCGCGATTCGTACAGCAAGGTATAACCAGTGCTGCTATAGACTTGAGCTTGCTTGGTAGGGGAGGTGTCTGCAAAAGAAGGAAAAACTTGTGAAAACAAAGAAGGCGTGGGTGGCAGAACTAACGGCAAGTCACTGTTGTCAGTCTGCATGAGCAACCGACCTTCATTATCGTATAAGCCCATCTTTGCTTGTAAAGATTCATCAAAAATATCAAAGCTTTTTTTGACCACCGCCAGCATAAAGCGTGACTGTAAATGGTTGTCCTTACTAATGGCGATATTTAGCTCATGTAAGAAGGGATCGATTTGACCTAAAATTTGGGTAGCCAATACTTCTGAGCGGATACCTGCATCTTTGTCATGCACGAGCTGTGTCAATAGCACCATGGCGACCGCAAATAAGATAAGTGCCAACATGACGCTAGCAAATAACTTAGCAAATACGGAACGAAAACCCAATTGCTGCATTAAATCATCTCTATTATCAGAGGCTCATATCGATTCATATCTTGCCATTTATAGTATTTAATAAATATTTGTATGGTTTAATAAAAACAATGGCGACTGGTTTGCCACGATAAGTGTCTCGATAAATCAAATCAGCCGCCATCATCAACTATCTAGGAATTTAGCTATTTAGGACTATACCTGATCGGTCGCGAACTGATAACCGACGCCACGTACGGTAATAATACGCTTTGGCTGACGTGGATTGTCTTCAATCAGCGCACGCAAACGCGAGATATGAACATCAATCGCGCGATCAATATTGTCCGAGCTGTCATCATTCGGCATAGCCTGCCATAACTGCTCACGATTCAATACTTTACCAGAATGGGTGGCAAAGTAGTGCAACAATTGAAACTGATGCGTCGTCAAACGCACAGGTTGCTCATCAATAGTCACTTCATGGCTATCAGGGAACACGCTGAGACGACCAAAAGTCAAGCTGTCCGATTGGCTATCTGCTTGGTTTGGCTGCTCGTGACGACGAATGACCGCGCGTATACGGGCCAAGAGCTCACGTGGCTCGAAGGGTTTTGCGATGTAGTCATCAGCACCCATTTCTAGACCCAATACACGATCGGTAGTGTCGCCTTTGGCCGTTAGCATGATAATCGGCACTTTGTTGGTCATATTATTTTTGTTGCCACGTATCTTTTGACAAACTTGCATACCATCCATATCAGGTAGCATTAAATCAAGCACGACTAAGTCAATATCGCGCTCTTTGGTATCTAATAACTCCAGACCCTCTTGACCAAGTCCTGCATGATGGACGTCATAATAATTCATGGTCAGATAATCACTAATTAACTCTGCTAGATCTGGATCATCTTCAATTAACAAAATCTGCTTACTCATGGCTTGTCCTCTAGTTGTTGTTATGGTTTGTCAAGAAATCGCTTTTTATTAAAATTCTAGCGCGCCTCGATATTTACGTTAATTTAAATTCAGGTTATTTTAAAGGTAAGTTGTCATAAATTGATAGGGTTCTGAACCATAAGACAGTCACCGTTAAGATAGGGTTAAGAAAATATGATTAAGGCCTCAGCCAATATAGGACAGGGTAATAATACTATAGTGCCTAATTCAGCTATGACTAAACAAGACACGCTTTGTTAATGTTTCTACACAATGTAACTGTCTTTTTCTCTTCTTTCTCATTTCTTAGGAAACCACCACCTTTTTGCCTTTAGATGCAATGGTTAAGTCAGCAAGGCAAATTAAACTGTCATTGCTAATGCCGGCTATTAAGTACTGTTTGGTACTTGGATCGTACTCGACGACCTCGACTGGCTGACGAGTTAAACGCTGATCTTGCTTAATAATCCATACATTGGCGCTCAAGGGTCTTAGTGGCTTATACGGTGGTCGCTGCAATTCTGTTAAGTCAACATCATGCAACGCGCGCTCGGGGACAATCGTACCGACGTCGATTTGACCATAATTCACTCGCCCCGTCACCTGCATATTAGGCTGTAGTTTTTCACGGCTGATTTCATTATTGACGACATTTACATGAACCAGAAGCTGTTTGGGCTGAACCGTTGCTGTCAATTTGCTGACCTGCCCAGTGAACTTATCCGACATGCCTTTAGCACTAAAATTCACTGTCTGACCGACCGAAAGCTGAGGCTCAGCTTGAATAGGGACAGTGGCCATAAAGTGTAATTCAGTCTCATCAATGAGTAGCAGTAGCGGTTGACGCGCGGCTAGCCCTTGTCCAACTTTAGCATACAGCTTTTCGACGCGACCTGAAAAACTGGCACGTACAGTGGTTAATTGATAGGGCTGTTTGAGGTTAGCAGAGGTGTCATTACTGGTTGTTACCGTGCTTTTATCAACGCTAGGCTGACTGCTCTCTACATTTGCATCGTTTTCTGGTGGCGTTTTTTGGGCAGTGTTTTCTGTATTATTGTTTTTCGTAGGCTCATTTAAGGTTGCGAACTCTGCGTCTGCGGCTGCGGCAACTGAGGTAGCCGCTGACTCTAGCGGTTTACTTGCTGTGCCCTGACGCTGAACGATTAGCAGAGGTGTGCCTTTTTCTACCCATTGGCCTTTTTCTACCAAGACTTGCTGCACAGTAAGTGCGTTCGCAGCGATGAATTGAGTTTTTTTGATCGGTTCAATCACGCCTTGCAGTCCCATGCTTGGCTGATAGCGTGAGGGCTTTATACTCAGAATATGGTCAGGCGTCATAGTAACGCTATCATCGTCAATAATAATGGGGGTTTCTACTGTTTCGCTATTTTCAGCCGTCACCGGTTCATCAGTAGGGGGCGAGGGCTGACAGCCTGCCAGCAGTAACAAAGCGCTGCATAAATACGCACTATTTCTTAAACCTCTATTTTTTCGACCTCTCAAAACTCTCATACCAAGCACTCTCGTAAACGTCATTTTATTATATAGTGAATTGAGGTAAGGGCAAATAACAGTATTATATTTATGCAACATGCCCAGACGGTAGATGGCAAAAGTAACCTGAGACAAATTAGGGAGCATAATCAAAAGACTCTCACTAACTCAATGATTAATTTGAACATAAATTCACTAAATGACTGGAAAACAACCAGTAACTGTGCTAAAACGAACATATAAAAATATAATGATACATATTTATCACAAATGAAGATTATTCGGTAAGGTAAGTATTGTTTTTACTCAACCTTAAACCCTTTTGACCCTTTGTGTACATTTCAACAGATATCGAGCCAGTTAAATTTATGATGCTGACAAGGTTTAGGCTTGCCAGTTTTGAGCAAGTCTAAAAATTTCTATAAGCAAAGTGAGTCAGCAGATAGGCTGCTTTATAAACACAAGCATCTGGCAGTTTTTTAAAAAATAAAAGCCAAAAATAGCGCTTAATACACGAAGATAATTGTCGCTAAAGTGCGTATAGTAACCGATGGTAACGCCATGCTTGATAGGCGAATACTGATAGAGAACATGTTAGCGATCGTGACAGCGTAAAATACAAACTTAACCGTTCATCTCAATCCAAGAATAAACCATTTTATAAATTGAAATAACTGTTAAAATTTTGCACTGGCAGATAGTGCTACGAATAATAGCCGTTTATAGGACAATGATAATGGAAAATAATTTTGAAGGTTTGAAAGTCATGGTTATCGATGACTCTAAAACCATTCGCCGTACTGCAGAGACTTTATTACAAAAAGCGGGCTGCGAAGTAGTGACCGCTATTGATGGTTTTGATGCTTTAGCCAAGATTGTTGATAACAATCCCGATATCATTTTTGTTGATATCATGATGCCACGTTTGGATGGTTATCAGACATGTGCATTGATAAAGAATAACCCTGACTATGCCAGTAAGCCTGTGATTATGCTGTCGTCTAAAGATGGTTTGTTTGATAAAGCGCGTGGACGTATCGTAGGTTCGGATGAATACTTGACTAAGCCATTTAGTAAAGATGAGCTGTTTGAGGCAATCAACCAATATCGCTAATGCATAACGGCCTATATAATTGATAGCTAGGCAGTTAATTAGACAGTTATATTGGCATGATTAATGCATATAGCGTTACGGCTAAGGCAAGTAGCTGAGAGGACTGTTATTAAGAAAGTGAACTGTTGCTGCCGTGATTATTGAATACTTTATAAATGAAGTGTTGATGTTAAATAACCACGTTATAAACAGCCCAGTGATCATGATGGTTATCAATCAGTGTTTGTCATTTCATAGGTACCACCGTAAAAATAGGTATCATCGTAAAAATAGTGTTGCCAACAAGGCATTAGGCATTATTTTTAATAGATTTGTCTCAACAATATATCCGAACGGATATCATCGAAAATAAAGGAAATTTCCATGGCTACTGTTTTAGTCATTGACGACTCGCCATCTGAGATGGCGAAATTTCGCGACATGCTTGCAAAAAACAACTATCAAGTCCTTGAAGCGACAAATGGTGAGCAAGGTTGTCAAATGGCAGCCGATCATTTACCAGATGTCATCTTGATGGATGTGGTTATGCCTGAAATGAATGGTTTTCAGGCCACCCGTAAGATAACACGTGGCAAAACAACGTCGCATATTCCGGTCATCATGATCAGCACCAAAAATCAAGAAACGGATCGTGTTTGGGGTAAGCGTCAAGGCGCTAAAGAATATATCACCAAGCCAGTTGACGAAAATGGTCTGGTCAATGTCATTCGCAAAGTAATGGGGTAACTTGTGGCTTCCAGAGGATTTATTGAGCTTCTGCGTTTAGCAGATTTGGCACGCGCGCGCAAAAGTGGCCGTCACGGCGGACAAGAATCCGACTGGCAAGGGGTAGTATTCGAGATTGGTGGTCAGCGTTTGGTCGCACCAATGGGTCAGGTTTCAGAAGTACTGACCATGCCGGAGTTCACCAGTTTGCCCTTAGTAAAGCCCTGGATGCTCGGCATCGCTAATATTCGCGGACGCCTATTACCACTGACGGACTTGTCCGAGTTTTTGCAGGTGCCCAGTCGCTTGGCACAAATGAGTCAACGTAAAGTTATTGTCATCGATCATGACAATGTGTTCTCAGGCTTGCTTGTCGATCAAGTGCTAGGTATTGAACAGTTTACTCGTGGTCAATATCGTCCAGAAGCCCTTGAAAACGACTCGCCATTTGCACCTTACAATCATGGCAAGTTTTTTAAAAATGAACAAGATTGGTATATTTTTATGCCAAGCTTGTTGGTGCAAGATTTGCAGTACGCTGATGCGGCGCTATAACTGTCTGTCATAGAGTATTTGCTGTCATAAAATACTCGACTGCTAGCACCTAGCACGATAAAAATAAATACCGACTGACATGATACGGTTGTATGTCAGCATTCATACAGGCTTTGTTAATCACTGTTGTTTTGATAACAATATGATTGTCGAAGTCAGTCACGATAAGACTTTGACGATTGTTCGAAAGGAATACGCAAGATGAGTGATGTTATAAATAACCCTGTAGCTGGTAATAGTAAAACGACCCCCACGGTGAAAGACGCTAATAATACTTGGAAGTTATTATTAGGGCTTTTTGCTTTATTGACTGTGGCCTGTCTGATTTGGCTGGTCAATTCACTATCATCAGTGAGTCAATATCTGACCAATTTCAATCAATCAGTGGTATTGCCGGTGATTTTGTTTGTGATAGGTGTCGTAGGTATTTTATTTGCCCTATACCAATTACTCAAGCAACGTGGCGGCTCAGAGCGTCTACTCATCGAAAAAGAGACCTTGCGTCGTCGCCAAGAAGCAGAAGCGGAATCTGAGCGTGCTCGTCAAATTCAAGAAGAAAACGAGCGTAACCAGATCGCAATTTTGCGTTTGCTTGATGAATTGGGTGATTTGGCAGATGGTGATTTGACGGTTAATGCGACCGTATCAGAAGACTTTACGGGGGCGATTGCTGATTCGGTAAACTTTGCCATTGACCAATTGCGTCAGTTGGTATTGGTTATTAACAGCACGGCTGATCGCGTCTCGCAGTCCTCAGAACAAACCCAGATGAATGCCGTTGAGCTTGCTGAAGCCTCGGAAAACCAAGCGCAAGAAATCGCGGGCGTATCGGCTGCGATTAATGAGATGACCGTCTCGATTGACCAAGTTTCGAACAACGCGGCAGAGTCTGCAACGGTTGCCCAGCGCTCGGTTGCCATCTCTTATAACGGGGCAGAGGTTGTACAGCGCTCTATTGAAGGCATGAATGTTATTCGTGACCAGATTCAAGAGACCTCAAAGCGTATTAAACGTCTTGGTGAATCTTCGCAAGAAATTGGTGATATCGTTGGTTTGATTAATGATATTGCGGATCAGACCAACGTATTGGCATTGAACGCGGCTATTCAGGCATCAATGGCAGGGGAGGCTGGTCGAGGTTTTGCGGTCGTTGCTGATGAAGTTCAACGTCTGGCTGAGCGTTCAGCCAATGCCACCAAACAGATTGAAACCTTGGTAAAGACTATTCAGGCAGATACCAACGAAGCCGTGATGTCAATGGAATCAACGACTTCTGAGGTTGTGCGCGGTGCGCGTTTGGCCAAAGATGCTGGTGAAGCTCTAGAAGAAGTACAGAGCGTTTCTAATACCTTGGCAGATCTGATTCAAAATATCTCAAACGCCGCCCAACAACAGGCTGAGTCTGCTGGTCACATCTCTCATACGATGAATATTATTCAAGACATTACTTCACAAACATCATCGGGTACGATGGCCACAGCGCGCTCTATCGGCGAGCTAAGTGAAATGGCTGCCGCTCTCCAAGAGTCAGTTACGGGCTTTAAAGTATCAAACGATGATGAGCAATTAGAAGCGGAAGAAAGCTTAGTAGCCAATGCTTAATCAATCGCTTTTGCTTAATGGCTAATGCTTAATAATTAATTATTAGCCATCATAAACAGCCATTAAGCTTAGGGTGTTGTTATCTTGAGATTTTAATCAAAGGACTGCTCTAATATTAAGAGTGGGCAGCAGGAGCAAGAGCAGGTCACGTGGATAATCGTACTCAACAAGACGCTAATATAGTCGATAAAGCCAGTTCCGATTCGGTAACAGCTTTAAGGCAAGATGATAGTTTTGATACGCAGCAATGGCAACGCTATATAGAGCAAGAAATCGGCTTTGTTTTACCCGATATTCAACGCCAGTGGCTAGTAAATGCGATTGATCGTACCGCTGTTGCGAATGGATTATCAGCGCTGCAACTATGGCGTCAATTGCCGAACAACGATGCGCTGCGCCAGCAACTATTGGATAAAGTGCTGATTCACGAAAGTCGCTTCTTTCGCCACTTGCCTTCTATAGATTTTGTCACAGAGTGTGCCTTGCAGCATCAGTGCCTGACGCTAACAGATGACAGTATTGATGAGACGTTTCGCATTTGGAGTGTCGGTTGTGCCAGTGGGCAGGAGACTTGGTCGCTTGCCATGAGTTTGGCATCGAAGCAGCTGGTTAACTATGTCATATTAGGCACTGATGTCAGCCAGCAAGCACTGACAAAAGCACGTATGGCACAGTACGACCAACGCCAAAAAACGTTAATTCCGTCTTGTTGCCAGCCATTTATTCATCCATTACGTCCTGAGACTATGACTGAACAATCGACTGCCTGTGATTTATCTATACTAAAAAATGCTAGCAGTCACACTCGAGTACATTGGCAAATCGCGCCAACTTTACAGCAGTATGTTAGCTTTGCTTTACACAATATCATCAATCAAGAACCACCCACCCCGCATCTACAACAGGTCATTATCTGCCAAAATATGCTGCTATATTTTCGTAAGTTTGATCAACGGGATATTCTGACTAAGCTGTCAGAGCAGTGTGCCTTAGGTGGTTATATTGTATTGGCTCCAGGTGAGGCGTTGTTTTGGCGTCCTTCAAATATGCGCCGTATTGCGCACCCACAGATTAATGCGTGGCAAAAGATCAGTGCCTAAATTACCGCCTAGACGAGTTAGGATAAACCTATGAAAAACCAGCCCAATGACATGGTGACGCTCGAGTGGCTACTACCACTTTTTAATCAGCAATTATCACAAGTATCTGATGGCTGGCAATTAGGCGCTGATAGCACTAATTACGAGCAAATGGTACAGCACTACCATCAAGTTGGTGGCGCTCTAACTATGGTTAACCTGCCTTTATTGGCAGACTTAGCGACTAAGCTAAGTCTGTTGGCAGGTGCTGGTCGCCAAGAGGACTTTACTACTGACGATTGCCGCAGTGGTCGGTTTTCTCATCGTCTGTTACAACGTGAGCTGACGCAGTATATGCGTACAGGCAGTCATCATACGGCTTTGATCAATAGAGCCGCTGCTGATCTTACTCAGTCACTATCACGACGAGGTATTGCGACAGATCTTTTTTCACAGCCATCTAGCACTACTAAAAATACACCTCACGAACATTTGATTAATAGCGATTTTAGCGCTGAAAATGTCATCGATGATATTGAATTAATCGTACCAAACCCGGCGGCAGATGCCCATCTAGACATTCAGCAATATCAGCAGTTATTGTTGGTTTGGCGTCAGCAAGTACAAGCATTGTTAGCTGCTAATAGCAATCAGCCCTCTATACTAGCCCTCTTGCAAAAAGTCAGTGAGTACTTATGGCAAAGCACAAAAGAGGGTGATGTGCAGCGTCTATGGTATCTAACCGAGTTATGGCTGCACGATCTTGCCCACAATAAAACACCATTGCCTGAGCACTATGCGCCATTATTAGCGCAGCTTGAGCAAGTGATTGAGTCAGGCGGTCATCAGACTAAGCTAGCATCGAGCGTTATTAAAGACTTGATAGCCAGTATTTATATTGAGTTAAGTGGCCTTGCACAAAGTAGCGAGCATACGCAATCTATTCTCAATAATTTACCGCAAAGTGAGACTGTGGCTTCGCGTTTTTTACCGCGCATATTGAGTGAGCTTGAGACGCTCATATTCAGTCTTGATCAGCCGCAAACTTTATTGAATCCATTACAGCGTATAAATAGTCAGCTCGAAGCTCGAGGTTGGACACTCTATGCGTCACAAGTCGCATTTATTCTAGCAGATATCGAACGTGCTCTCTCCTCAGAAACAGGGTTTGCACAAGAGCAATGGCAGATCGAACGCCAGCTCCAAGAGCTATATAGTGCTATTTATAATACCGAACAGACGATATCTACCAAAATAGGGGACGCAGCTGACTTTACTTTGAGGTCTGATAGCGCTGACTCGCGGTTAGGAGCTAGTACGGACAGCAGCGCTGCTACGAAAGACTTACGTGAACTGCGCATTGCTGTTGAAGACATAAAACAGCGCTTTAACGCCTATATACAGCGTCAAGATATTGCCCTCTTACCTGAGACGGCTGAGCTGACAGACATTGGCCACACTTTTGATGAGATGGGCTTGCCCTCAGTCCGTGAAGCGACTGATGCGATAGCCAACCTATTTGTACAACTGACGACTCATGATGTTAATGTGCTCAGTTGGAATGTTACTCAAGCGTTGGCTGAGGGCTTGACCTCTATAGAGCTGCTGCTAGACTATCTGGCGCAGCAGGTCTTTGACCAACCATTATTAGCGCTGGCAAATCAGCATATCGATAATGCTACCATACTGCTGAATGACTATATTCAAGCGCCTGAAAGTGTTGAGCACAGTTTCCTTAGCCAAAAACCTGTGGCAACTGATGTGCTGCGCTACGATGATAGTGGGGAGATTGCGCCTGTTACTGAGCATGCCGTCAATGACCAAGCTTCTGATATCCAGGCTTCTAATACGCCAAACCTTGATACAGCAAGTGTAGACGATGAAACTGTATTAGAAGATGAGAGCGATAACCTCATAACGAATAGTGCTGTAGTAGGTAACTTTAACACTGCAAGCGATAGTGAAGACTTGCTGCGCGCGCGTGAACAAGTGAAACCTGACACTTTTGATATAGATGAAGACATTCGGGACATTTTCATCGAAGAGGTGACAGAGGTCGTCGAGGACTTAGAAGATTTTTTACCGATTTGGCAGCAAGACTCACAAGATCTAACGCCATTAACAGAAGTGCGCAGAGGTTTTCATACCTTAAAGGGATCAGGACGCATGGTTGGTGCTTTTAGCATCAGTGAGATGGCATGGGCCATCGAAGATCTGCTCAATCGTCTGTTGGATAAGACATTACCCGTCACGGACGATGTTGTTGACTTGGTGACAGAGAGCACTAAGCGATTATCAGTCTTGGTTACAGATTTTACAGCACAACAACCGCCAAGCTTTGATCCTGCGGTAACCATTTTACAGAGTCATAACTTGATGACAGGACAGCCGGTTAACTCGGGTTTAGAAACTTCTATAGCTGCACCATCAGGCATTGTATTCAGCGAAGATGATTCTATATTAGATGAGACTCTTGACTTAGGTGAGCCCATGTCAATTGCTGACTCTACTGAGTTGGCAGATGCTGCAGATACGATTAATGATTCTCAAACTGTACAGAAAGAGGCTGGAGACAGAAATCCAATAGACTCTCTTTCTGGTTTAGCATTACCAGCCGTACTCGTTCCTTTTATGCAAGAGACTGAGCAGTTACCAACGGATGCGAATGATGCTGATCCTGATATTAAAGAAATCTTTATAGAAGAAGCCAATGAAGTGCTGGCCGACATCGTGCCTTTATATGAGCATTGGCAGCTGTCACCCACTGATTTAAGCGATTTGGCGGATATTCGTCGTGGATTCCATACGCTAAAAGGTTCTGGTCGCATGGTAGGCGCCAACTATAGTGGCGAGCTAGCATGGTCTATAGAAAACATGCTCAATCGCATTTTGGATAAGAGTATCGTCGCGTCAGCCGATATAAGACAGCTTATCGCCGATGTGCTAGGCGCGTATCCCGCCATGCTAACTGCCTTTGAAAATAATAACAGTCAAGGTTACCCCGCATTGGTGCCGTTATGGATTACCTGTGCTAACGCTTTTAGTAAGCAACTAGGCGATGAATTCAGCTATGTTGAGTTATATAAGCAAGCGTTGAGCTCTACTGAGCAGTATTCTGCAGTGCAGCCTGATGATACGATTGACCGTATCCATGATGATAGTAGCAATGATGATATTGAAGATATGGATAGTATGTTGCAGACAATTCATTCGGTTAATGCGATGATGGCAGAAGCACCCGTTATTTTGACGCATCAAAATGCAGAAGAAAAAGCATTTTTTGAGATTTTTATCGACGAAGCAGAAGCGCTATTACAAGATATCAATACCTTTGTTGATGATCATCAAGGCCAGCCTCACATTGCAGTCAGTGATGATATTGTTCGTGCCTTCCATACCCTAAGAGCCGCGTCTGGCTCTAGTGCTTTAGCGGCGATTAGCGAAGTCAGTGCGATGATTGAGCAAAGCTTAGAGCTATTACAACAGCAGGATGCTTCTATGAATGCGCAACACCTAGAAGCATTAGCCCAGTCTGTGACACTGATGGATGGCTACCTCAATAATTACAAACAGAATGCCCAGCAGCAAACCATATCGACAGAAGAGTCGCAAAGCCAGCAAGATATTGCCTCATTACAAGCCATGCTGGGTGAGCAGTATGCCATCGGCGATCATAGCGAAATTACGAATAACAAGCCCACTATAGATCAGCTATTAGATGAAAATATTGATGAGTTGCTCGATGCTGAATGGCAGTTAAATGAGGCGCTGAGTCACTCTGATAGTGAGCAGGTTCAGACATATATAGAGCAACAACTTGCCCAAATAAATTATCTATCTAGCAAAGCGCTAGAGTTTCCAAAATTCAGCGCGATTCTTGGTGCATTAGCAGCGGCTTATACTTACTTAAATGATCATCCTGAAACAGCAGCTGATGCTGCTATTCAAACCACGTTACTGGCTGGACATGCTCAGCTAGTAGGGCTATTCGATGCCTTGGCTGGTAGTACCTCACTAAAAGTTGATGAGCAAGTGCTTGAAGGTTTACAGCGTATTGCTAATGGCACTGCCAGCAGTGATGAGGCTATCGACGAGTATAATGATGATCTGCCTAGCGTGCAAAGTGTCTCTGCCCCTGAGTTGCAGCTAGAGTCTATCGATACCGATATTGAATTGTTAGAGATCTTTTTAGAAGAAGCGCAAGAGCTCGATGATGCGCTTGCCGAGAGCTTTAACAAATGGCGTGCGGACATCTCTAACATCAATACTCTAAAAGTATTGCAGCGTCATTTGCATACCATTAAAGGTGGTGCGCGCATGGCAGGTATCCGTAGTATTGGAGACTTGACTCATGAGGCGGAGAGTATTTACGAAGCCTTTGTAGAGCATAGACGCGAGCCAACCACCCAGTGGCTTGAGATTATGCAAATCGTGCAAGATACCTTGTCGTTGCAAGTGATGCATATGGTCAAGCATCAGCAATCGTTTTTTGCACCTGAACTTATTGAGCAGCTGCAACAGTTTGAGAACGCACAAGCATTACCAGATAATGTCAATCTGATTGTACCGGTGCCAAAAAACCATGCTGACGCTGAGCCGCAAGTTTTTGCTAATGATGCGACAGACAGTAATGTCAAGACCACAGAAGTATTAACGCTTGATAGAATGATTAAGCAGTCATGGGCCAATGGCTTACCGGACCCTGATATCTTAGAAGTGTTTTTAGAAGAAGCGGCAGCGCTTACCAATAATAATCAATATTTGCAGTTATTCTTAGATAACGTGAGCGATACCGTTGCCTTGCAAGCGCTACAGCGTGACCTACATACCCTTAAAGGTGGCGCAAGAATGGTCGCAGCAAATGGCATAGCGGACTTGTCACACGAAATGGAAGCAGTCTACGAAGACCTTGCTAGTCGTCGCCGTCCTGCAACGAAAAAAGTCCAAGAGTTACTGGTGGCTTGTCATGATTGGTTAGCAGATGCTCTGTTTATTCTAAAAGAGCGGGTCAACCCGCCAACACCTGGATTGTTGATAGAGGCGCTACAAGTATTCAGTAAAAATCCTGATAGCCTAAAACAAATACCTGATGAATCGCTGCAAGGGCAGCGAAAAGCTATCTTGACCGCCAAGGAAAAGCAAAATTCAGATGGTAGGGTCAAAGACATCAGTAAGATGCCATCGATGGTCGGCAAGTTCACTGGGCAAGAGCAGAGCGCTAGTAGCAATGAGATGATTCGTATCTCAGGTGGTCTAATCGAGCATATGATTAACTTGTCTGGTGAGTCAGCGATTAACCGTGCTCGTATTGACATGGGTATGAGTAGCTTGACCAACAGCCTTGAAGAGATGGGCATCACGGTACAGCGTTTGGCGGATCAGTTACGTCGAATGGAGATTGAGCTTGAAGCTCAGATTTTATCGCAGATAGATGATGAGCTGATCAGCCATGAAGGCTTTGACCCGTTAGAGATGGATCAGTACTCCTCTTTGAATCAGTTATCAAAGTCTCTGACAGAGTCGGCATCAGATTTGATTGATATCAATCATACACTGTTAGAAAAGACCCGAGATAGCGAGAGCTTATTATTACAGCTGTCGCGGACGCAAACTGAGCTACAAGATGGCTTGATGAACTCGCGTATGGTGCCATTTACGCGCTTGACACCGCGCCTTGAGCGTACCGTACGTCAAACGGCCAATGAGCTTAACAAGTCTGTTGATCTAACGATTATTAATGCCGATGACGAGATGGATAGAACCATTCTAGAGCGCATTACGTCGCCGCTTGAGCATATGCTACGTAACGCTGTCGATCATGGTATCGAAGACAGCGCAAACCGTCTAAAAGCTGGTAAAGCACGCAGTGGTAACATTACTTTAGAAGTACTGCGTGAAGGTAGTGAAATTGTCATCAACTTGTCCGATGATGGGCGCGGTATCGATGTCGAAGCGGTTCGCAGCAAAGCAATTGCTCAAGGTCTTATCGATGCAGACGATAGTAGTCTGACGGATCTTGATATCATGCAGTATATTTTTAATGCAGGCTTGAGTACCAGTAAGCAATTAACGCAAATCTCAGGGCGCGGCGTTGGCATGGATGTCGTTATCAGCGAGATTCGTCAGTTAGGTGGCGTAGTATCTGTAGTCTCTGAGCTTGGTCAAGGATCGCGCTTTACCATGCGTTTACCACTCACAGTAGCAGTGTTTGTAGTGGTCAACTAATTTAGGACACCTGATAAGAGGTTTTGATTAAAGTAACGTCTTTCTGTTTCAGCTGGTGTT
>NZ_JBEOOY010000025.1:0-36598 GCF_040309585.1 Psychrobacter sp. GW64-MNA-CIBAN-0177 | reverse complement strand
GTATTCTTGGTCGAAAACAATAGATTAGTGAGGTGCTCTTCTTTTTTCAATCACTTTTAAAGTTGAGAGTGGGGTATGAAACGCTAAGCAGCATAGAAGATGCTGAACAAAGAGAGCAGGTGCATAAGCAGATTACTAGCAACGGTAAACTACCCCCTAACCGATTAGAAACGCTATCACTAGCATTTTTATTTGCATTTATACTCTTCGATGTATTGTATACCCGCTGCTGGATAAGAGATCTGAGCCTAGTGTGGCAGCCTGACTGGGTCAATGCGTGTATTGGTTGGGTACATAATAATTTAACGCTGCCACCAATTAATGAGAATAGAAAACTCTTTAATTTGTATTTTAGTGGTAATAGTGCAGATACTAAATTGAAGGAATATTTTGGAGATGAATGGGCATTTTTAGCATCTCCATTTGGTGATGCCGCAATGTTGTACCACTTTATCCGAGTGGTCATGTTTATTCCTATTTTAGCGGCATTGTCGATCGTATTGTGGAAGCCGTTAAGATGGCTGGGTATGCAGCAAATTGATCCCAGAAATATTCATAGCGTCATGTCTTTTTTACGCAGTTGCGCATGGTCGCTTATTTTTGCATTTTTTATGGCGATTGGCACGTGGGGGTTTTTAACCAATGCAAACTGGTTCACATTAGGTTTGATAGATCAAGAGGCATGGTTCGAGAACTTATATATCAATGGTTTATACCTATTTATCGTTTTCGGTATCCGTTTTTTTTATGGCTGGTTCGTTTTTTGGAAAAATAATTTTTTAAAATTCTTGGCAATGTTTCGAAATAAATATCGAACTCAAATATAATCAAAGCTACGGGTCTCGTCTTGCGTATACCCCAAGGGAACCAGATATTTCACCCTTCAAAACTATTAACAGACTGCTATAATGGAACCACTTATAACAGACCGTGTTTGATGACTCATAAATAGGTATTGCTGGTGCTAACATTGCCCAATACTGCGCGACCAATTTCACTAAAGCATAGACTTATGCAAGAGGTCTATTCTCAAAATAAGAACATGGCTTTAGTCAATCCACAAAAAATACTCTTCCATTCGAGCATTATTTTGCTGAATAAAACAGACTTTTTCAGCTTGGGTTCTGGGTTGATGCCGAGAATCTGCCCCGCAGTCCTTTGAACGCTCCCTTATCCATCTAACCTGATCTTTTTTTGAACGCATTCAGGCTATCTTGACCGTATACATTCTCTATGTCTTTTCCGACAAGTTTGTAGCTACTATTTAAATCTTTGTCAGAAGTTTTATATAAAGAATCAATGAGACCAGCTTGTGACGCTAATGGCAAATAAGTTGAATTTTCTTGGTAGGAAAAGGTCGCGCTATCTTCTCTCCATTGACTGCCTACCGTTATTTCCTTGTTTGATGGGTCTATAAATCCATTAAAGTCATTATCCTCAAAGCGATAGCCTTGGAATCTACAAGGCGTCACGCCATCTTTGCATAAGCTATGCTTGGTCTTAGCAGGATAAAGCTTTACGGCATAAGGTAATTTATTTTGCCTCTCTCCAAGCTGCTTTGTTTGCAACAATCGACCCAAATCAGGGGCAACCAGCAGCATATTATCGCAAGTCACACTGCCTTCTTCGCAATCTCGATATAGATTTAAGCGTTGACCTTGTATGTCCATACCTAGTATAAAGTTCGCTTTTATAGGCGTCACGGCTGAGCTAAAAGAAGCGCACAGCATTAGACTCGCAAATACACTTACACGGCATAGTCGTTGATATATCGGTAATCTGGATTTATTTGGGCCCAAGGCAAGCATGATAATTTATACCTGTAGCAAAAAATTCGTTAGCAAGCGCTTGGCACCTTCGGTGGCAAAAGACTCTGGGTGAAATTGTACCCCTTGGATGGGGTAGTCTTTATGCTGGAGTCCCATAATCTCATCACCTGCTAGCGCTGATTCTGCCAAGTTTAAGTCAACATGAGCGTCATTGGCGACGACAGCTGTCACAGTCAAGCACTCTGGTAGGGTATCTGCTTTTACCATCAGTGAGTGATAGCGCATGATTTCAATCTCTTGTGGTAAGCCTTGATAGACACCTGCGCCATCATGTCGAATCGACGAGACCTTACCATGCATCGGCACACTGGCGCGTACCACGTCACCGCCAAATACATGCGCGATGCCTTGTAAACCCAAGCAGACACCCAGTATTGGCGTCGTCTTACCCATCACTTCGATGACTTCGGCACAAATCCCAAAGTAGGCGGGGTCGTCAGGAGCACCAGGACCGGGTGAAATGATGATGCGGTCAAGATTCATGGCCTGTACATCTGCTAGGGTGATTTCGTTATTGCGTTTAACGATGACGCTGGCCTCTTTATCACTGTCTAAGGTTTGCAAAATCTCACCCACATATTGGTAGAGATTGAAGGTAAACGAGTCGTAGTTATCGATAATTAAAACATTCATGGGTCATAAACTCTTTTGTAAAAATAGTGCTAGGTAAAATATGGTCAATGTACACAGTACTTCTGGTAGCAATTATGATTGCATAAAGCTGTCCAACACGACTTTCATCGCCGACAGTTTACGCTGAATCTCTAAGTACTCATCGGCTGGATTTGAGTCATAAACATTACCGCCACAGGTCTGTGCATAGGCGGATTCGCCGTTGATGAATAGGCTGCGAATAGGAATAGCAAAGATACAATCGCCATTGAAATTAAACGATCCAAGCGCGCCGCCATAAGCACCGCGACCATCTGGCTCCAGCTCATTGATGACTTTAATCGCTTCAACTTTTGGTGCGCCTGACAACGTCCCAGCAGGGAAGTTACTGGCAAGGGCGCTAAACATATCTTCATTAGGATGTAAGATTCCGACGATTTCAGAAGAGATATGTTGCACGTGTGAGAAGCGTTTGATATCCATGAGGCTACGTACTTTTACTGTACCAAATCGAGCCACACGGCCGATATCATTGCGGTGCAAATCGACTAGCATATTGTGCTCGGCAATCTCTTTGGCATCGTTGAGCAAGGCGCGAGCAAGTTGACGGTCTTCGACGACATCAACGCCGCGCTTGGCTGTGCCTGCCAGTGGATACGTTTCCATCTCGCCTTGACGTAAGCGAAATAACAGTTCTGGTGACGCTCCAATGATGCACTGCTGGGCAAATTTCATAAAGTACATATGCGGTGATGGGTTGACCGCGCGCAGCTTTTCATAAATCGGCATCTTATCGCCCGCAATACGATATTTGGATTTAAATCCGACCTCACACTGAAAGATACGCCCCGAGATGATGTCTTCTTTGACTTGCATGACCGCTTTGGCATGCTCTTCTTGACTCATGCCATCACCCAAAAACGCAACCGTCGGCGGCTGATAATTTGGAATTGGCGCATCAAGTAAGGCTTTGATTTGCTCGATGCGGTTTTCTTGCTGCGCAGTCGGATAATAAAAATAGAAAATCTCACCGGTCATTTTATCGAGCGTCAAACCATCCAAATAGACGCCAAATTTAAACGGTTCAAAATCGTCGCTCGCCTTAGCATTAAGACTGGGCTCAAAGAAATTGACACTGTCATAACCCAAATAACCAACGAGACCACCGCTTTGGTCACGAGCAATGACGTGTTGCGGGGTAATTGTGCGCAGTAGCTCGTAAGGATTATCCGTTTGATAATGGCTTGTTTCAGCAGTTTTATTATCGGTAATCGCAAGCGTGTTGCGGTCTAATGCGGCGATAGTCGTCACAGGGTCAAAGCCAATCGCATGATGGCGCGAGATATGGCTGTCTTCACCCAATGATTCGAGCAAGTAGCAGGTATCAAACGCACTTTCAATACGTTTGAATAATGCAAAGAAATCGATATCTTGCGTCAGTTTGATACGTTGTGGTTTGCTCGGGATATCGATAGGAGTAAGTTTGGTCTGTGCGCGAGTACTAGAGGTCATAACAAAGTCCGAAATGGTTCAAATAAGTGTCGATTAATAAGTATAAGTTTCGTCAGTAAAAAGCTAGATAGTATCTTTCAAAGGGTTAAGAGCAGTCTCTATGTGTGGCCAGTAATGCGCTGACATCATGGCTTTGCTTGGCCTTGGCACCGCGAGAGACAGTGGCGATACCAACACCTAGTTGCTCAGAGATATCACGTTGGGTGATGCCACGATCTAGCAAGTCAAAAATCCGAATACGATTGGCGATGTCATGCTGTTCTTTATCCGTCAGCAGGGCACTGAGCAGCTTTTCGATATCTGTGCTATCAGTACAGTTGGTCAAATGTTTCACTAAGCTCTGATAAGGATCGGTAGTCATAATAGGTCATCTTAGCCAAAGAAAATAGATAAGTCGCTCATCGAGCAATTTTTCGCTGAGAACTATCTTGTTTCAGTATTCTAGTACAGTAGTACAAGAAAAACAAGTAATGAGTTAAGTGAATAACAGACTGCTATAAACGTGATAAGTTCTTACGCCTGACTACATATAGCCTTAATACAATAGCCTTAATACAAAGCCAGAATAATATTGAATGATTATTTTATAACCAGTATCGAAGCATTTTTATGCTCTCTCAGCATGTTTAGAGCTAAAATTGAGAATTTATTATATTAATTATTGCCAAAGTGTTAATACTTCGTTATTATGCCTCTCATTATTTAAACGCTAATCATTATCATTAACATTAATCATGTTATTCGCACAATAAGCTTAAGCGTTTTTAAGGTATTTAATCTTCTGGTAGGCACTATTTTAAGGGTTTTTCGATGATAGCCTTTAAAAATAATTCTAAACATTCTAATTTCTGAGAGTAAACCAAGTGAGTAAATGTGTTATGCGCGAAGTAAAGTTATCTAGTCAATTGACAGTATTGTCTATCGGTGTTGCCGCTGTATTGTGGACACAAGCTGCCAGTGCCGCAACGGCAGCAGATATGCCAAATACGACGTTGCAAACGATTACCGTGACAGCAAATAGCTCTGTCCGCGGTAGTGTACAAGAAGACTCTGTCTATATAGATGACTATACGCCAGCGGCACAAGCAAGCCATCTGAGCGATTTTCTGGACGTTGTACCAGGGGTAAGCGTGGGTGGCACCTCATCAGTCAACCAACGTATTCGTGTACGCGGGCTAGATGACACCAACCTAAAAGTTACGATTGATGGCGCCCGTCAAGAAGGCGCTTTGTTCTATCATATGGGCGATGTCACGATTGATCCGGACTTATTAAAACAAGCAGAGGTGTCGGTGGGCAATAACTCAGTGACGCTCGGTAATGATGCTATCGGCGGTGCGGTTGCTTTTGAGACAGTCGACGCGGCAGATTTACTTAAGCCTGGTCAAAAAGTAGGTGCTAAGCTGCATGCAGGCTATGGCAGCAACAATGATGAGCTGTTAACCTCAGCTACTGTATATGGTGCGCCAACAGAAAGTGTTGATTTGCTGGCTTATTATGGCAAACGTGATGCTAATGCTGGTGAAGACGGTAAAGGCCGTAAAATCCAAACGGAAGACAGCGAAGGCGAAAACATCCTATTAAAAGCGGGTGCTTATGTCGGTAGTGATCATCATGTAGGCGCTAGCTTTAGCCGTACCGAAAACAAAGGCAAGTTCCCATTGCGTCCAGATTTTCCTGCTGGTGGCTGGAACCCAATCATCCCGCAGGAAGTCAAACGCGATACCTATGCGCTTGACTATGCATATAGTCCTGCCAACCAGTTGGTCAATGTAGATGCCAATGTATATCAGACTAGCACGCAGATTTTGCGTAACTCTGATGGCATACCTGGGTTTGAGTTTGATGCAGAAGTCAAAACCACAGGCGGCAAAGTACAGAACACCAGTATCGTTGATAGCACTATTATCAACGGTGTGCCAGGGGTTCATAAGTTAATCGCTGGGGTTGAGCATTACAAAAAAGAATCTGAGATGGCGCGCGATTTTGGCAAGGCGAGCACCGATGAGGCGACCAACACTTCAGTCTATCTGGAAGACCAATGGCAAATGGGCAAGCTTAGTTTAACGCCAGGCGTCCGTTATGACCGTTATGAATCTCCAGAGTATGTATCGGCTGGCAAAACCTATGACAATGTCGTCGGTGCCTTGGCCGCCAGCTACGAAATTGCACCACGTACGCAAATATTTGCCAGTTATACACAGCTCTTTAACGGCCCAGACTTGAGCCAAGCTATCTTTAATGCCAATGGTCAAGATACCTTTGTTAATGAAAATCTAAAAGCGGAAGAAGGCGATAACGCAGAAGTCGGTATTACCACGACGTTGCGCGACCTGACCACAAGCGACGACGCACTACAACTGAGCGCCAAGTACTTTGAGACCAATATCGAAAACTATATCGAATTCGTCCGTGCAGGCAGTAATAGAGTGGGTTTAGACTGTGCGACCGGTCAGCTGGGCGGCAAATGCCAAGGGGTCATCAATAAAGACGAAGACTATAAAATCAAAGGCGTAGAGCTATCAGCCGACTATCGAGCAGATAACTTTAGCATGGGTCTCAGCTACGCTCGCGCCCGCAGTGAAGGCGATGATACTGGCTACAATATCTCATCAGTGAGCGGTAGTAGCTCTGAGTCTGGCGACAAGTATATGGTCAATTTGGCGTATCAGCCAACGAATACCACCGAGCTTGGCTGGCGCAGTACCTATGTTGCGTCAGTCACGCCAAAAGCTGAGACAGTACAGCCTAAAAAGCCTAACTATGATGTGCATGATATCTTTATGAGCTATACACCCACTCAAGTTGAAGGCTTAAAAGCCACGCTTGGCGTATATAACATATTTGATGAGACCTATGCCAGCCATGCCTCACGTAACAATGCTTTAGATGATAATTATACGGATTTTGAAATGGGACGTAATATCAAAACGTCTTTAACTTATCAGTTCTAATCTAGCTTATCGAATTTAAGTCTAATCGTACTTATAAAGTCAGCTGTCTTATACGGGAGCTGGCTTTTTATTGCCTACTAGCTTTTACATTGGCTGTAACAGCAATGACGTGCCAACTGATAAGTACCTACCAAAACAACAAATGACAAAGAACTAAGACTAATGATTTCATTCAATCCTCGTCAAGCTTGCCTATGGCTCCATCGTTATACTGGGCTTGCCATGGCAGCTTTCTTAATTATTACTGGTATTACTGGCACGTTATTGGCATTTCATGACGAGCTAGACGATATCTTTAACCATAAACTGGCTCAGGTTGAGAAACAAAACGCATCACATCTGCCTATTGCCGAGCTTCATGACAAGGTCATAAGTGCGTATCCACAATATGCTTTTTCTAGTATGCCAACCTCGATAGCAGCAGAGAGGTCGGCTGTATTTTCGGTAGATAGAGCACGAGGAAAAGCCGCCCAAAACCAATCAACAGCACCGTTTCAGCAAGTTTATGTCCACCCTTATACTGGCGATATCATTGGTACTCGTGATAGAGATGAGTGGGCATGGCACAACACCATGTGGAAAGTGTTTTGGTTACATCGCGATTTATTACTGGGTGATATTGGAAAATTGCTACTAGGGATTGTTGCGCTCGTGTGGACGATTAATTGCTTTATTGGTTTTTACTTAACGTTTCCTAGAGCGCTCAAGAAAAAAGCACAGAATCAAACCTCGCCTAAAAAACGTGCCTCCTTTTTGAAACGCTGGTTACCAGCGTGGAAAATTCGTACCAAAAGTAATATGTTTAAATTGAATTATGATCTACACCATGCTTTTGGATTATGGCTTTGGGGGATCTTGTTTATCATCGCGTGGTCGAGTGTTGGTTTTAACCTACGAGAGGTCTATCAACCTGTGATGCATGCTGTCGTAGGGCTTGAGGGAAGAGGTGAAAGACAGGAGAACTCAAGAAAACCATTAGAAAAAGCGGAGCAGGCGTCTGGTGCAGAAACGGCGACTAGGGTTAAGGCTGTAAACAATAAGGCTGTCGATGTCGAGGCTGTTGATGTGGTCAACAAAGCCAATAGCATTGCTTATTTAAGTGAGCAAGCAGACATCGCTGCCAAAAGTAAGGGCATGACAGTACAACAGCTATTGGGCGTACGCTGGGTAGAGGATGAAGGTCAATGGCAGCTGCGCTTTAAGACAGATAAGGATATTGGTAAAAAAGGCGGTGCATCATCCATCACGGTCAATGCAAAAACAGGTAGCGTTGAACATGTTAACTTCGGCTACCAGAACTCATCATTCGGCAGCAAAACCAATAATTGGTTGTTGACCTTACATATGGGTCATATTAGCCATGGCATCGGCCACTTACTGTATCAAATATTTTTAGCACTGGTCGGTTTGGCTGTGACGGTGTTGTCCATTACGGGCGTCTATCTGTGGTGGAAAGGTCGACAGCAACGACTTAAAGCAGCGCAAAAACTTAAATAGATGTTAAGACATAAAATTAATATGCTCAATATAGTGCTAGTACCAATGTGCTAGTAATATATTGAGTTTTTATTGCGTACTTGAATACGGTTTAGTTATTAAACCGTATCAACAATCACTGGACGACCCTGATGGCTTAGGACAGTGACATCGACGTTGTATAAATCTTTCATCGTCTCTTTAGTAATAACATCAGCAGGACGACCAACAGCCGTCACTTCTCCTGCTTTCATCGTAACCACTGTATCTGCAAATTGTGCTGCTTGATTGATATCATGCAGGACGATTACCACGGTTTTTTGCTGATTGTGGCTAAGCTGGCGTAGCTCACGCATCAGCCGACCAGCATGATACATATCTAGGTTGTTCAGTGGCTCATCGAGCAATAGATAGGGTGTATCTTGGCAAACAATCATGGCGATCAGCACGCGCTGACGCTGTCCACCTGATAGCGTTGACAAGAAACGCTCGGCAAGTGGCTCAAGCTCAAAGCGTTCGAGGATTTCCTGTACTTTTTGCTGATCGTCTGCGGTTGGTTGCCCTTGATGATAAGGATAACGACCAAACATCAGTAGCTCATGTACGCGTAGGCGTCCTTGCACATGATTGTCTTGTCCGAGCATAGCGACAGTTTTGGCCAGTGTGCGCGCCTGACAGCTGACAATGTCACGTTCCTCATTATCTACAGCGAAGCTCACCTGCCCAGATTGTAGCGGCTGCAAGCGAGCCATAACAGAAAACAACGTAGACTTCCCAGCACCGTTAGGCCCAATCAAAGCAATCACCTGCGCCGTTGGTAGAGACAACGTAATGTCATGCAAGATTTTTTGTTTGCCAATATGGTGAGAGATATTATTCAGTTTAATCATAGTCAGTCTTATTTAAAAAGTCTTAGGGTTTTCTCTATCAACAGCATCAGCTAAATAAACAATGTCGGCTAAGTAATCATAAAGAACGACGTTGAGACATAAATATCAATGCTAAGAACATCAATCCACCTGCTAGCTCTATCACGACGGACAACACGCCTGCCATATCTAGCACTTGCTCAAAGATAGTCTGACCCAGTACTAAGCAAATCATAGCGACCAAGCTGACCAATATCAGCCGCTCAGTGTGATACATATGTCGCGCGATACGATTGGTCAATGCGCAAACCAATAGACCAAAGAAAGTCACTGGACCGACCAGGGCGGTGGCCGTGGCAACCAGTACAGCGATGACAGTTAATAGACCAAATGCTAGACGCTGATAGTTGATACCAAGGTTGACGGCCTGTGCTTGTCCGAGCATCAACACATCGCATTGATAACGCCAGCGCCATACAAATATCGCGGTGATGGCACAGATAAATAAGCTGATGCCCAGCAGCTGAGGGTTGACCGTATTGAACTGCGCATAGCTAGCAGACTGTACGACCACAAAATCATCAGGGTTTATTAGCCGTGCAATGAGTGCTGATAAGCTGCGAAATAACACGCCAAAGATAACGCCTACTAATATTAGCCGCGTCAAATCCTGACTGCTTTTAGAAAATAATAGCTTAAATAATAATAAAGATGCCCCAAACATCAGGACAATCTCTAGCGTGAACTTGGCAATAGAATCGAGACTGGTAAAGCTAATCGCACCTAAAAAGAAAACCAGTAAGCTCTGCAACAGAACATAGAGTGAATCAAACCCGAGTAGGGAGGGCGTTAGAATTGGATTGTGAGTCAACGTCTGAAACAGTAGCGTCGACACGCCAATCGCATAGCCAACCACCATCAGTGCCAGCAGTTTTTTGCCGCGTAATGGTAGCGCAAAGTCCCAATAGCCATTGACATTGAGTGTCATAAACAAGGTCATCGAGATAAGTAGAATAATAGCTGCTATAGATTTTGGATGGGCAACTATCCATGCCCAAAGCTTTGCCAAATGACATTGTGCAGCGGCTGAATACTGACCATCTGTTGAAGATGAGTTATCTATCGCTGTGCTGGTTTTGGTAGCACCAGTCTTGGTAGAAGTAAGCTTAGTTGATGAGAACATACAAAAATCCTATGGTGCCAAGCTTATCTAATAAGGCAAAAAATGAACGACGGTAAGTGAGTGTTGAAAACTAATACACAGTTAGTGAACATAGTGCTACTGCTCAGCTGGCGCTCGTAATAACAGCCATAAAAACAGCACCGTACCAACCACACCAAAAATAGTGGCGACCGGCACTTCAAATGGATAGCGAATAGAGCGTCCGATAATGTCGCATAGCAGCACGGCTGAAGCACCAAGTAGGGCAACTGCTGGCAAGCTGCGACGTAACTTATCTCCCATTATGCGGCTCACAATGTTTGGTACGACCAGTCCAATAAAGGGAATCATGCCCACAGTCACGACCACGACAGCGCTCATCATGGCTACCATACCCACGCCAATCCAAGTAACCTGACGCTTACTAATACCCAAGTTTAAGGCGATATTGTCACCCAAACCAACGATGGTCAGCTTGTCAGCAATAATATAAGCCAGCACACACAGTCCACCCGTGAGCCACAACAGCTCATAGCGCCCTGCCAATACGCCCGAAAAATCTCCAAACTGCCAAACACTCAGCATCTGTAGTGATTCGGTTTGATAGGCGATAAAGGTAGTGACGGCTTCAATAATGCCGCCAAAGACAATGCCAATCAGTGGAATCATCAAAAAATCAGTGGGCGGAATGCGGTGAATGAGCAGCATAAATAGCATCATGCCAAAAACGGCAGCGATGGTTGCCACGCCCATTTTTACAATGAGCGCACTGGCAGGGAACAGCAGACTGACCACTAGCAAACCAAGTGCAGCACTCTGAGTTGCACCAACCATAGATGGCTCTACAAAGCGGTTTTTTAGTACTACTTGGATAATCATCCCAGCCACTGCCATCGCAATACCAGTCAAGATAATGGCGATGGTACGCGGTATACGGCTAACCAATAACAATGAGCTATCGGAGTTGGCACTCTGAGTCATCAGGCTCTGCAAGATACCTGACCACGAAAAGTCAGCCACACCAATAGATAAGCTCAATAACACCAAAAGCCCCATAAGAATGAGGCTTGCTGTATTGATGAACCACGGTGGTATGGCGGCACGTTGATGTTTAGGGCTCGGATTGCGAGTCTTTTTTTGCCAACTTGATGGTACAGCTGGCAAAGCAGGATTGTCTTTGACACTGGCATCAGCGCGAGATGAAAATAACGACATAACGTTTACTGGCTTATTAATGGGTAATTAAGAAATATGGCTCGTATCGTTATCAGGTCTATTTCGCGCTAGCAAAAGCATCTTTAATCGTGGTCAAATCTTGCATCCATTGATAATAACCACCAAAAGCTAGGTAAGAATCTGGGCTGAGGTAAACCACTTGTCCTTTACTCCATGCATTGGTTTGCGCGACCAGTGGATTGTCCAATACCGCTTTTGCACCAGCGCCGTCTTCACCAATTGCAGCACTACGGTCGATGACAAATAACCAATCAGGATTGGCTTTTTGGATGTATTCAAACGATATCGGCTGACCATGAGGCGCATCGGCAATTTTGTCATCTGCCATTGGTACACCTAACACAGTATGGATAAAACCATAGCGAGACTTGTCACCATAGGCTGACATTTTGTTGCCATTGACCATGACGACTAGGCCAGTGCCTTTATTTTCTTTTGTTAGATTCTTGGTCTCGTCGATGAGTCCATCGATGTTCTGTTGTAGCTTAGCGGCTTGATCGCTTTTACCGAACAGTGCACCTAGATCATGCAGGCGCTGCTTGCTTGATTCGTAAATGTTAGCTGTATCAATACTCATGTCCAATGTCGGCGCGATACTTGATAGCTCGTCGTATTTTTCTGCCATGCGTGAACCGACCAAAATAGCTTGCGGTTGCATTGCATTCAACGCTTCAAGATCCGGCTCAAACACAGTACCTACCGATTTTGGATCAGGCTGTGTTTCTGAATGTAGATTCTTTAGTAATAGACCACCAGGCATACCATCGACCGCCACATCTAGTGCAGCCAAATCTTGCATCAATGTCATGTCATAAACGACAAGTGGCGATGGGTTCATAGCCAGCTCAACATCACCTTTTACGGTATTAACCATGATTTTTTCAGCAGATACAGCGTCGTTATTAGCAACGTTCTGTGATTCATCAGCCGTTGGGTTTTCGGTTTTGGCGTCTGCTGGCTCAGAGTCATTTGATTCAGGCGAGCTACATCCTGCCACTACCGTAGCTAATAACGCTGTCATGGCAGCAGTCAATAATGGACGTTTGAAAAAAGAGGCGGTAGATCTGCTAGATAATAAGGGTGTCGGCATAATGAACTCGGTCTATAAAAAAATGTTTAAGCAATTGTCTAAAATGATTGCAAATGAATAACGCTAAAAATATTAAGTCTGAAAGATGCTTGAGATAAAAAGCATAAAATAAATAGTCTACTTAGTACCACTCACTAATTTTTTGTACGAATAATTTTTATAAAAATAGTTTGGGTAGACAGTACAGCGGTTATAATAAAGTAGTTGAGACTCATTATCAATATAAATGATAATGGTTTTTATTAACAGTACTTGCTATATTAAACGCAACGTCTCATTTGATAAAAATATAAGTTTCATAGTAGTGAAATTGAGAAGTAGGGAAGGTTCATAGAAATGAGCGTTCTGAGAGGTAAAACTACTAAGCAATATCAAGTGTCAGAGATGTATTAAATAGCGAAAATATTGTAAATTATTATTGATAATAATTATCGTTTGCATTATTATCTACGCCATTCTACTCTGAGTAATAAACATTAGGCTTTTATGAGTTCAACGGATTTAGACGCGCCACCACTTAAGTCGTTATTGCTAGCTATTGTTGCAGTACTAGGACTCCATGTGCTTGCCGCAATTGCACTAGTGGCAATAAAAACGCCTGAACTCAAACCTGAGCCAAAAAAAGAGATGTCACCACTTGAGATAAAGTTTGTGTCATTACCGGCAAAAACGGTCTCAACTGAAGTAGAAAAACAAACAGTCACAGCCAAAAAAGAAGTACAGCCTGAGGTGCAAGTTCAGCCAGCGCCGCAACCTGAACCTAAGCCTAAAGAGCCGGTTAAACAACCAACAGAGACACCCGTAAAACCAAAAGAGCCTGTTGTAAAAAATACAGAGCCGAAAGTGACGCCTGTGATAGCGTCAGAAAAGCCTCGTCCTGATACCAGTCAAAAAGTAGCCCCAAAAGAGCCGCTACCGAAACCAAAGGTTGATAACTCAGCAGCCGAAGCACAACGTCAAGCAGCTGCCCAAGCTGAATCAGAGCGACAAGCTAGAAAAGCTGAGCAAGAAGCACAAGCTAGGGCAGAGCAAGAAGCCAAAAGAGTCGCCGATGCCAAAGCTGCCGCTCAAGCGAAGGCTGCCGCTCAAGCGAAGGCTGCCGCAGAGGCCGCCGCTGCACAAGCAAGAGCTGAGGCAGAAGCAGCAGCTGCTTTAGCACAGAGTAATGAGCCTGTGAGCTTTACTGCCAGCTCAGCCAACTGGGCATCTGCGCCAAACTTTAGTTTCCCTGAGCGCGCCGCACGTAGAGCCCGTTCTGGTGATACGCTCAACGTTGTCTTGGTATTGCGAGTCAACAAACAAGGCGGCATCGATAACGTGCGAGTGGCTCAATCATCAGGTAATCCGCTAGTAGACAAAGAAGCCCGACGTCAAGTGCGATCTGGCAAGTTCAAACCCTTTACTAAGAATGGCGTACCCGTGGTAGGTGATGTAACTCTACCGATCAGTTACGCGGTTCCTTGATAGTTCATACTTTATAAAAACGTATTTATTAATCATCTTTCATTATAAAACTAAACATGATATTTACCTCAGTATCATGTAATGGCATTACACATTAAGGAGTCTGACATGGACTTTATGCAATACTGGCAGATCAGCGACATGGTGACAAAAACGTTGTTCTTTTTGTTGCTTGCGTTATCTATTCTCTCTTGGGTGACAGGTATCGTCCGCGTATTGCAAAGCCGTAAACTGGCGACCAATGTAGCAGATGATTTGAGTCAGCAATTACAAGCCAAACAGTCTGACTTGGCTGGTACTGATGCTGCCACTCGCCGCTTGGTGACTGAGCAGACTTTGCTCAAGCATATCGGTCGCTATCGCTTTGCTAGTGAGCGCGGTCTGCCGATTCTTGGTACGACGGCAGCGATTGCACCGTTCATCGGCTTGTTTGGTACGGTATGGGGTATTTTCCATGCCTTGCACAATATCGGTATGAGTGGTCAGGCAGGATTGGGGCAGGTTGCAGGGCCAGTCGGTGAAGCTCTAATTATGACAGGTCTTGGTATTGCAGTAGCGATTCCAGCTGTGGTGTTTTATAACCTTGCAGTACGTATCAATCGCCGCATAATGTATCAAGCCAACGATAGAGCGCATGATTTATTGGCGCAATCAACGGGTCTTGTGGATACTACCAAGGTAACCGCGAGCCATGCTGCTAGCGCCTCACAAGTGCACGCTGCACCAAGCAGTCGTTCAACGACGAGCGAGACTCAGCATACCAATAACTACAGTAATTCTGTGCCAAAGCAGCTATAGATAGTGTTGATCTTGCAAGCATTAAATCTGCCAGCGCTAGGTCTGTAAAGGCTCAAACGACAGGTCAAAAAACGGCTTGGCTGTGTGAAAATAACCAAAAGCATTGAGAGTAACTATGGCATTTCAATTGGGTGATGATGACGTACGAAGCATGGATGAGATGAACCTCATTCCGCTGATCGATATCATGCTGGTATTGATGATTATATTTTTATTGACAGCGACCGTGCTGAATCCGACGGTGCCTTTAGATTTGCCAGAGACTAGTGCCGCGCTCAATGAAACGCCGCCAGAAGCGATTCAAGTCAGTATTGATAAAGATGCAGGGATCTTCTGGGATAGTGATCCAATCAGTATGGAAGAGTTAGAGACACGCTTGCAGCAACAAGGCGCGACTGGTAAGAATCCAGCGGTACAGTTACGTGCAGATAAAGAAGGCAAGTACGATACGGTTGCTCAAGTTTTGGCAGCGGCAAGTAACGCTGGACTGACCAAAATCGCATTTGTGAATGAATAGCTTAGTAGCTAAATACTGAATAACTTAAGCATTGAATAGTTTAAGCACTGTGAGTTAGTGCTAGTAGCTCTGACTTTATATTAGAAAACTGGCTAGATAAATCAATAGCCCAACCAGCAAGACCACCAGCACCGCTATAATAAAAACAATTAAAATAATAAAATTTTCTCCAACCTCATTAACTACTTAAACCTCAAATTAAGTCGTTAGTGAGGTTTTCTTTTTTTACCAGCCGTAGCCAAATGGACGATAGCCGTAACCAAAACCTGCATGTCTGTAGCCAAATGGGTAAGGCGTGCGTAGGTAATCAAGATCACGCTGGCGAATATAATAGTAGCGCCCTTGCGAGTAAGCTTCTTCTAACTTTTCAATACCTTCAAGTGGACAGACAGCCTGCCAGTCATAGCCTTCACGACCAAGTTTATAAGCATTGAGCTCGGTGCAGTAGCTTTTGAGACCTTGCTGTCGCCCTTGCTCCCATTGTATGCGGTTGGGGCTAGCACCGCCCACGCTGGCGCATTGATTGGTATATTGACCAAAGTATGCGCCCGAGCGCCCACGGATGCCGTCTGCGTAGCCGACTTCTTGCCAATTGCTGCTTTGGCACTGCTGCGGTGTGAGACTTTGGGTCGTGGCACAGCCTGATAGGGTAAATAATGCAGCGCTTATCAGCGCTAGGACAATACTGGTTTTACTCATGAATTTGTTTGTCAGTTTGCTGGCTAAAGCAGCGGTCGATGAGTTTGACTTAATAAGATAATTCATAATAAACCTGCGCGCGTCTAAAATTATGGTTTATCATAGCACTTTTTACCGTGTACAACTTTTTGTATCTTGTTATTAAACTTATTTTTTGCGTACTAACTAATTGATATGACAGTATAAATAGTAGGTTTGTCAAATAAGGGGACTTTGCCAAGCAAGTGGCTATCAGCTGATTATCAACGCAGCGCTCTATCAACCCTGCTTGATTTTTTATGGTTCGTGCTCATTATAAGGACTGGTATGACAAACCACTGTCCATCCAGTTACTCGCTAATAGTTTTTTGCTCAATCGCGGCGCTAGTGTCGTCTCAGCCGCATTTTAATTCAGCTAAAAGGTCAGATTGTTATGGGAATATGGATTGCGATCGCCATTGTACTATTCGTATTAGGGAGTATGATGGCGCTCAAACCGAGCGGTATCGATCAGCGCTTGGATCATTTGCGCATGACCGCCCGTCGCTTACAGTTGAATCCAAAACTGGTGGCTTGTCCCGATTGGATCAGGGGCAAGGACAATGAGTATGGTCGCGGGATGCTTGGGCAGTATGGGTTGGTGCTAGACAATGTCAAATTGCCGCTGACGCGCTATCAGGTCCTCGATGGCTACTGGCGACCAGATAGCAATGCAAACAGCAACGTAAATAATGTGCCTCCTCAAGCCAATCCCCAAGCCAATTTTAGCTTGGATAAAGTGCCATTGGCATTGCCCGCCAGTATTGAGCCATTTGTAAAAGCCTTATTAATTAAGTCAAATAGCATTGTTATTTATTGGGAAGATATCGCCTATGTGCGCCCAGTGACCAACCCTCATTATCAACAAAAAATGATTGAGTCAGACTTATTAGTACTGAAGACACAGCTCGAAGCGTGGGCATTACAGATGCAAAAAAAGCGCCAGAGCTAGTAAATCGTTTTTTAGTCTCCATTAATGGGCAATAAGCAAGCAGTTTTGCGGTGCCCCAATTATTTACAGTTGACAGTTCAGCGCCTAGCAGTGTAACGTCTTTGTACCTTTATTGCTGTTTTATGACTCGTATCGGCGTCGTTGCTTGCTTTATACCCTTTTATATCAGCAGCTATTATTACAATAAATCGCTGAGCTATGATGATCAGCTTCCATAAATTGCCGTGCTGCTGAATTTAACCTTACTTTTAAACTACTTATATTATGGTGTCGTCAAATATGGCAAAAACCACAACTAAAAAAAGTCCAGCTGCGGCTGCTGACAAAACTAAAGACAGTCCAAAGGGCAAGTCTTTGGTGATTGTCGAGTCACCAGCCAAGGCAAAAACGATCAATAAATACCTCGGTAATGACTTCGTCGTTCGCTCGAGTATTGGACATATACGCGATTTACCCGTTGGTGCGAGTAAAAGCGCGAAGAAGCCAGCGACCAGTAAAAAAGATGACAGTCTGAGCAAAGAAGAAAAAGCGCAGCAAGCACTAGTCAGACGGATGGGTGTCGACCCTGAGCATGACTGGGCGGCAGTCTATGAAGTATTGCCAAACAAAACCAAGGTCATCAAAGAGCTCAAAGCCTTAGCTAAAGACGCTGACAAAATCTATCTCGCAACGGATATGGATAGAGAAGGGGAAGCCATCGCTTGGCATCTCAAAGAAGTCATCGGTGGCGCAGATAGTAAATATGAGCGCGTGGTCTTTAACGAGATTACCAAAACCGCTATTCAAAACGCCTTTAAGCAACCATCAAAGCTCGATATTGACCGTGTTAACGCCCAACAAGCACGGCGCTTTTTAGACCGTGTCGTTGGCTTTATGGTATCGCCACTACTCTGGCAAAAGGTTGCTCGCGGTCTTTCTGCAGGTCGTGTCCAGTCGGTCGCTATGCGCTTGGTGGTCGAGCGTGAGCATGAAATTCGTGCCTTTATTCCAGAAGAATACTGGCAAATTCATGCTGATACTCACGTTGCTAGCAGTAAAAAAGACGCTGAGCAAATTGCCATTCGTTTAGAAGCAACCAAGCAAGGTGGCAAAACGCTAAAGCTTGTCAATAAAGAGCAGACGGATAAAGTCTTAGAAGTGCTTAACGCCAACGACTTTATCGTCAAAGAGCGTGAAGAGAAACCAACGCAATCACGCCCGAGTGCGCCGTTTATTACGTCAACATTGCAACAAGCAGCCAGCACGCGACTGGGTTTTTCAGTTAAGAAAACCATGATTTTGGCACAGCGTTTATACGAAGCCGGTCATATTACTTATATGCGTACCGACTCGACATTCTTGTCGGGTGATGCATTGGCGGCGGTACGTGGCTATATCGAAGACAGCTATGGCAATAAATACGTGCCAGAAAAGCCAAACTTTTACGGTAATAAACAAGGCGCACAAGAGGCGCATGAAGCGATTCGTCCGTCTAACGTCAATATGAAATCAACCCAGCTAAAAGGGGTTGAGCGTGATGCCATCCGTCTATATGAGCTGATTTGGCGTCAGTTTGTGGCCTGCCAGATGCTCCCTGCAAAATACCTGTCAGTGAATCTATTCGTCGCTGCCAATGATGTTGAGCTAAAAGCCCGCGGTCGTACATTGGTGTTTGATGGCTTTACTAAAGTCATGCCACCAGCGAAAACCGACGATACTTTGCTTCCAGATGTCAAAAAAGGCGACAAATTAACGCTCGATAAGCTTGATCCGAGTCAACACTTTACCAAGCCACCACCGCGTTATACCGAGGCAAGCTTGGTCAAAGAGCTTGAGAAAAAAGGTATCGGTCGTCCATCGACTTATGCATCTATCATCTCGACCATTCAAGATCGCGGTTATGTAAAGCTTGAAAATAAGCGTTTATTTGCCGAAAAAATGGGTGATATCGTCACCGACAGACTGACCGCAAGTTTTCCGGATTTGATGGATTATACTTTTACTGCTGCGCTTGAAGACAAGCTCGATCATGTCGCAGAAGGCGATACAAACTGGAAAGATGTTCTCGATAACTTTTATGGCGACTTCAAAACCACGCTTGATCGCGCCAAAGAAAAAGATGGCATGCGGCCCAATGATCCGACCGATGTGCCAGATGTCCATTGTGATATTTGTGGTCGTCCAATGCAGCTGCGTACTGGCTCAACGGGTGTGTTCTTAGGTTGTACGGGCTATAACTTACCGCCAAAAGAGCGCTGTAAAGGCACCAAGAACTTAATGCCAGTCGAAGCGTTTGCTAATCTTGATGATGCTGAAGGTGATGACGAAGCAGCTGAAGTTAAAGATTTGATGGAAAAGAAACGTTGCCCAAAAGATGGTACCGCGATGAACGGGTATATCGTTGATGGCGGTCTCAAGCTACATATCTGTGGTAACAATCCCGATTGCGACGGTTATATCTTAGAAGAAGGCAAGTTTGAAGTACCGGGTTCAGATGCCCCAACCATTGACTGTAATAAATGTGATGGGCAGATGGAGCTAAAAACCGGACGTTTTGGTCCTTACTTTGCTTGTCAGAAATGTGACAATACTCGTAAAGTGCTCAAAACTGGCGAAGCTGCACCGCCGCGTATGGATCCTATTCATCTACCAGAGCTAAAATCAACCAAGCACGATGATTACTTTATCTTGCGTGAAGGGGCGGCTGGGATGTTCTTAGCAGCCTCTAAGTTCCCGAAAGTACGCGAAACACGTCCGCCAAAGCTTGCGGAGCTACGCGAAATCAAAGATAAGATGGAAGATAAGTTCCAGTATCTGTTTGCAGGTCCAGACGAAGACCCTGATGGCAATCCAACCATTTTGCGCTGGTCACGTAAGAAAAAAGAGCAGTATATCGGCTCTGAGAAAAACGGTAAGGCCACGCGTTGGGGTGTGTACTGGCGCAAAGGTGAATGGGTAGAAGAGTAAATTTCTTTAACCACTTTATCTCGAAGCCATATCTTTAAACCATAAAAAAACCTCTTAGATTATCTAAGAGGTTTTTTTACTATCAGTTTTTATGCTATTAAACGTATTAAACTTTAAAGGTTAATAGTTTAGTTAAAAACTATTAGATCTTTTCAATGATACCGCAAGCAACGCGATCGCCTGCATTACCAGCTGGTTGGCTAGTATAGTCATCTACGCCGCCATGAACGATAAAGGCTAGGCGGTTGACACTATATTTACCGGCATCAGCAGCAGATATTTTCTTGTTTACAAAGTTGATAGTAGCAACACCATCTGCGTTAGCGGTTAAGTTCGGCAAGTCGCCCGCATGACCATTCATATCATCAGGGTTAGAGTGCGGTTTGTTATCTGGGTTGAAGTGACCACCTGCCGCTTTACCCATATTACCGCAGCTACCTGTTTCATGAATATGCAATGATACCGTCTTACCTGGCTGCAAGTTCATCAGTTTACCGTAGACTTGTACGCCACCATCTACTGGGCGTAGGAATACTTGACCCACTTCACTATTGTTACCAGCGACTGCATTGATCGTCGATTTTAGCGCAGGTTGGTTAAGTGGATTACCGGTTTGCATCTGACCTTCTACCGTTTGGCAACCAGTCATCGCTAAAGCTGAACCACATAATAGCGCGCTTGCAAGAATTACTTTTTTCATCGTTTTCTCCGTTTATCTAAATAGTTGTTTCAAGTCTTTATATTTATAATCGTTACTGGCTTCGTTGCAACATTCGTTTATGTCGCAATCAGTATAACCAACGACTCGGCATAGATATTCATTAAAAGCGCAACAATCGGTTAATAAATGTAAGTATCGTATGGATTTGAAAAGGGTTTACGGTGTCTTCTTTACTTCGTTTTGCCATACTAAGGTTTCGCCTGATTCTAACTTTTGAGTAAGGAGATAGCTGGATTCAGAGTTATTAGAAGGATTAGATACTCTCTGCTTATCAAGATTGATCAGTGTTAACTGACTAGAGCTATAAAGCATTAGGCGGCTAAGGCTTGATTCAATATCATCAATGTCATCACCACACCCTACCATCGTTGAAGGGTTGCCACCAATTAGCAACGTTTGATTAGTAGATAAAGCATAAGACCCACCAGCCCCATTGCATCCGACAGAAAACCCAACACCTTGGCTAAAACTACTTTGCTGAGGATGGCTATAATCATGTGAACCAAGTCTGTAGTTTGCAGTAATAGGTACATCTGGACGATTAAATTTATTAATAGTTTTATTGGTATCGTCAGTTGCACTAATAAGACGCCATTGGTATCGCTCTAATAATTCATTGGTAAGCGGTATGCCCGCCACACGATATTCAGGCTTGGGCGTACCCGAAAAAATCAGTGTTTTTCCTTTATTGGTTTTTAGAGCCAGCTGTTTTAATGTCTTGTTAGAATTCTGTGTAGAATTTGGTAGTACTGGATCAAATCTGAAAGCTGTATCTGAATAGGGTATAAAAACACCATTTACGACATTTCCTGTTTTGTTTTTGATTGTGTTTTTATTACTCAAATTTTCGATAATTGAATGGTTTACTGTGGTGCAGTTATCAGATAGTTCTCTGACATCGATTTGCCCGTAAAGGTACGGTAATGGTAACCACATATCAAAAGAAACTTGGTAACGCTGACAGCCTTCTGTGAAAGTTAAAAGGCTTGGATGTACCTCCATTATCAAAGGCAGCTTTTGGTTAAAAGGCTTGATTCGACCCTTATCATTGCTGACATGGGTTAGTTGTCACTCATATTTTGTGGTGGTTTGAAACAGTCTGGATTCAAGCGTGGTCGCTGACCAGTTTTTATCGTCGATAACGGTACTGGTTTGTGCTGAATGATTGAGGCTGTTGGTTTGGCAGCCTAATAAAGCGAGGGGTAGTAATGTGCTTATTACAACTAGAGGCACCCTTAAATGATTTAACATTGTACTTTCCTAATTAATAAACATTTGTCTAAAATATAGCACAGGGTCTTAACCAAATTGTTTTTTATTATTACCAAAAAAAGCCGCCCATCATGACGATGAGCGGCTCTTTAATTTGTAAGACTGGATTAGTAACGAATCAGATTAGCTATGCAGTGCTTTGCTTGAGGTTTTATCAACCGTCACCTTAGCAGGTTTAAGCGGTACTGGCATACTCACCAACGCAACTTTTAATATCTCATCAATCGTCGCGACTGGCTGAATAGTCAGACCAGCTTTGACGTTATCAGGGATATCGGCCAAGTCACGCTCGTTGGTCGCTGGAATCAACACATGCTTGATACCACCGCGATGTGCAGCAAGTAGCTTCTCTTTTAGACCACCGATGCGTAGGATTTTACCGCGTAAGGTAATCTCGCCTGTCATTGCAATATCTGGACGAATGGCAATACCAGTCAAGGCAGAGACCAGCGCTGTGGTAAGCGCACCACCAGCCGATGGACCGTCTTTGGGCGTCGCGCCTTCTGGCATATGTACGTGGACGTCAGTGGTTTTAAAGGTCTCATAATCGATACCTAAGCTGTCACCGCGGGCACGCACCACACTCATCGCTGCACGAATCGACTCTTTCATGACGTCGCCGAGTGAACCGGTAAAGCTCAGCTCGCCTTTACCTTTCATCGCTACCGCTTCGATGGTTAATAGCTCACCACCGACTTGTGTCCAAGCAAGACCCGTAATACGACCAATCTCAGGCTCTTCTTCTGCCAGACCATAGTCATACTGATGCACACCTAAATAGTCATCGATGTTTTTGTCATCGACTACGACCAGCTCACGTTCTGCTTTTTTCGGAGCGCGTGCACCATGAGTTTCGACTGAACCGCGAACCACTTTACGGCAGATTTTATTGACTTCGCGCTCAAGGTTGCGCACACCGGCTTCACGCGTATAGCTACGCACGATGCTATGCAATGCCGCTTCTACAATCTCAATTTCACCTTCTTTAAGGCCATTATTTTTGATCGCTTTTGGCACAAGATATTTCTGCGCAATATTGACCTTTTCTTCTTCGGTATAACCCGGTAGACGAATCACTTCCATACGGTCAAGTAGGGCAGGCGGAATATCCATGCTGTTGGCGGTACAGATAAACATCACTTGTGATAAATCTAAATCCATATCAAGATAATGGTCGTTAAAGGTATCATTCTGTGAAGGGTCTAGCACTTCAAGTAACGCCGACGCTGGATCGCCGCGGAAGTCTTGCGCCATTTTATCGATTTCATCTAATAAGAATAGCGGGTTTTTAACTTCGACTTTTGCCAGTGATTGGACGATTTTACCCGGCATCGCACCGATATAAGTACGGCGATGACCACGGATTTCCGCTTCATCACGTACGCCGCCGAGCGCCATACGGACAAACTTACGACCCGTTGCACGCGCAATCGATTCACCCAATGAGGTTTTACCAACACCCGGAGGACCGACTAAGCAAAGAATCGGACCGCGCAGTTTTTTCACCCGTGATTGTACGGCGAGGTATTCTAAGATACGATCTTTCACATCTTGCAAGCCGTAATGATCTTCATCCAGTACCGTTTTGGCTTTTTCTAAATTAATCGAAACCTTGGTTGTGGCATTCCACGGCGTATCCAAGATCCATTCAATATAGTTGCGTACGACTGATGATTCACTCGAGGCAGGCGGCATCATTTTTAGCTTTTTAAACTCTTGCTCGGCTTTTTTGCGCACATCTTCTGGCAAGTCAGCATCTTCTAGGCGCTGCTCAAGCTCAGCCACATCATCTTCACCATCGAACGCGCCGTCATTCATATCTGACAGCTCATTTTTAATGGCTTTCATTTTCTCATTTAAGAAGTACTCGCGCTGATTGTCTTCCATCTGCTGACGAACGGCATCTTGGATATCTTGTTCGATATTTTGCTCAGCGCTTTGTTTGACTAAGTACTCAGTTAACGTATTGATATGGGTTTTGATATCGTCATGTTCTAAGAACGATTGCTTGACCTCAAGATCCATCGACACGCGGGTTGAGATGAAGTAAACCAGTTCAAGCAAATCATCGATGCGTTTTGCCACGCGAGTTAGCTCACGCGCATTACGCAAACGAGCATCCGCATAGCTTTCAAACAGTGTAGTTAAAGCTTGAATGGTATTTTTTTGCTGGCTCTCATCCATGTCGACATCAAGGTCAGCACGCTCAAAGCTCGCCATTAATAATTTGTCGTGATTTTCGATGTTATCGACGCGCGCACGGTACTGACCTTCGATCAATACTTTGATACAATTCTCATCGCTGTCATGAGGCATGGTGCTGACGATGCGGCACACGGTTCCGTACTGATACAAGTTATCTTGATCAATGTCTTCGGTCAGCGAGTCTTTTTGCGCCACGACCAATACTTTATTGCCATACTCAGCTTGTGCCAGTTCAACGGCTTTGACCGATGGCGCACGGCCTACGAACAAGGCAATTTGCATATGTGGATACACGACCACATCTCTCAATGCTAAAAGGGGTAGATAGTTCTCTTCACCTTTGTCTTTAGCATTCATGTTTTCAGCATCGTCTTGAGTAGATTCAGGCGTCGACTCTGACTCATTTTCCAACGTATCGTCAGCTGAGATATTTAGCGCATTATCATCAGAAACGTTAGATGATACGTCGACATCGATGTCGATATTGTCTTGGGCAATTTTATGTTCACTCATATATTCTTCCTCGTTCACCAGACTTGTAAAGTCAAGTTAGTGGTTCATGTTTAGATAAATGGTGCTCACAGATAAAATTGCAAGGCTTGGTGACCAAGTCATGCGCTTATCTTTGTTAAATAGTTATATCTTCTTTAATACAGCGATTCATCGCTGTGTTAATTTTATGAGTAATCATTGAAAGTCAGCATAGACAAAGTACTTATCGTTAGTAGGCAGCCAATATCTATTGGGTTCTATGCGTAGGTTTTATGGGCAAAATGAGGTAAACTGACGCGCGTCCGAAACCTCGCTTTTTAGAGTAAAGCATTTTAGGCGTTAGAGCGATATTGATAGGTCTTAAAATACTAATAAGTCCTAACCAGACCAGATTATAAAGAGCAAGGGGCAACATATGACCATCAACGCAGTATTATTGGCAGTCGTCATCATGTTAGGGCTGTCACTAGCGCGCGTGCACGTGGTGCTCAGTTTATTGATCGGTGCGCTGGCGGGCGGGCTGCTAGCGGGTCTCGGTATCACTGATACGCTAGAGGCCTTTCAAGAAGGCATCCGCAATGGGGCACAAATCGCTCTATCTTACGCGCTACTGGGCGCTTTTGCGGTAGCGATAGCTCATTCTGGTTTGCCGCAATCATTGGCAGGGGCGGTCATCAAGCGCATTGATGCCGGTGGCACCAGTGGCATGATTAAGTATATGCTGTTTGCAGGCTTAATCACCATGAGCTGCTTTAGCCAAAATTTAATCCCCATTCATATTGCCTTTATTCCGCTGCTTGTGCCGCCGTTATTACTCGCCTTTAATCGTATGCAAATTGATAGACGCTTGATTGCTTGTCTATTGACCTTTGGTTTGGTTACTACCTATATGTTTATCCCGTATGGCTTCGGTGATATTTATCTCAATCAAATTATGTTAAAAAACGTCGGTGAAGCGGGCATTGATATCGCCAATATCTCTGTGGTTAAGGCCATGGCGATTCCGGCACTCGGTATGTTGTTTGGTTTGCTGACGGCGGTATTTATCAGTTACCGTAAACCGCGACAATATCAGCAAGTGGCAATAGATAAAGAAGCTCGCGATGCCGCTCTTCAGAGTCAAAGGTTAGAAGGTGATGAGCTAAGCAAAACCACCGCTGGTGCGCAGTCTCAAAGCAAGATGAAAACGCTGGTTGCTCTAGCCGCTATTGTCACTGCCTTTGTCGTACAGCTCTACACAGACTCGTTATTACTTGGCTCAATGTTTGGCTTTGCGGTCTTTATGGCGACCGGCGTGGTCAAGTGGCGTGAAGCTGATACGGTCTTTAATGATGGTATCAAATTGATGGCGATGATTGGCTTTATTATGATTACCGCGCAGGGCTTTGCCGAAGTCATGAAAGCGACAGGTGAAATTGCACCGCTTATCGATGGCGCGACCCACTTGTTTGCGGGTAATAAAGCCATCGCTGCGTTGGTCATGCTCGGAATTGGTCTAGTAGTAACGATGGGTATCGGTTCGTCATTCTCAACCATTCCGATTATTGCTGCGATTTATGTGCCGCTCTGTATTTCTCTAGGATTTTCACCACTCGCGACGGTGGCGATTATTGGTACGGCGGGCGCGCTGGGTGATGCGGGTTCTCCAGCATCAGATTCGACTCTTGGTCCAACCTCTGGTCTGAATGTTGATGGACAACATGACCATATCAAGGACAGCGTGGTGCCAACCTTTTTGCACTATAATATTCCGTTATTAGTGTTTGGTTGGATAGCGGCGATGGTGCTGTAGGTTGTATTTTATAGAACTATGTTCCATAAAAAAGCTACCGAATAGGTAGCTTTTTTATTTCAAATCGATAATTTCATACTAAAGCTTTTTGTACTGCTTTTGCTAAAAACCCAGAGCGAGTTTCGTGGTTTTTTTCAGCATAACTGTCAACACGCTGTAATAAATATTCAGGCCAACTAACATTAAAGCGTACTTGCTTAGTTGAAAACTTGTTTTCATCAATATTTACAATAGCCCAAGCCAAAGCATCTTGAAAATCTGCATTCATTCTTAATGTTTCTATATCACTAGTATGAAAGTCAAAACTCATTCCTTTATCTACCATATATTCGATATGATCGTAAATTAAGGACTGCGCTTCTTGCACTGTGTCATCGATGGTATCTCCTAAAGGGAAACAGCCGTCAATATCAGGAACAATAGCTGCATAGTTGTCCATGCCTTCGTCTTTGAATATAGCGATGGGATAATTTAACATATAACCCCCTATGAATATTATCTTATTAATAAAGTTAAATAGGATAGAGAAAGTTTTTATGAAGAGTAAAAACCAACCTTTATTAAAAGGTTGGAGTTGCTTAAAGTTTCAAACCAGAAATACGTCTTGCTTGAGCCAATTGATGCCGAGACACATCTTTTTCAGGGTGACTGATTGAAATAATGCTATCAACGCCTTCCTTTCTCAAAATATGATGACTTCCTTTAACTCTATCAACTATCCAACCATCCTCTTTAAGCAACTTGATTAGTTCACCACTTTTCATGGATTCTCCTCAAGGATACTAATTGGATGTGTGTATTATTACACATAATTTATAATTAATGCTATATTTTGTGTGTAGAAGTGTGTATTGAATATTAAAGAAGATCGTTAATCCCCAAAATTCCCAATCTCACCGCTTAAACTACTCAAAAACTCATCACTTTGCGCTAGTAACTCATTCAAACGCGCCTCATTAATGACACTAGCCAACTCATCACCGCTAAAAGCTTGCTCCTGACTGTAGTAAAGTATCTCTCTAGCATCGTCATTCCCTAACGCTTGCAAATACGTATCAACACTATCAGCGCTAGATGCTTTGTCGTTGGACATTTTGATCTGATTTCTTTTAAACCACCTTAAGCCACTTGGCGTAATTAAGCCATCTAGCGGCACATCCCACGGTTGACGCTGTAATTGTTCAATCACTTGAAAGTCATAACACCAGCCAATTTTTAATGGCTTTTTCGCCCCTGATCGATAGCTTTTACCAAGGGTCGTATCATAAAATCCGCCACCCATGCCCATACGATTGCCATCTTTATCAACTGCCACTAACGGACAGATAATCACATCTAACTCTCGTGCCCAAAGTAACCTGCGATGATGGTTTTGTTTCATACCTAAGCTGTGAATACGTGTCGGTATGTTTAACAGTTTCGATTGATAAAGAGGTACAAAGCGCAGGTGTTTATCCACGTTCCCCTTATCATCACGACCGAGCGAACCAACGACCGGCAAGTAGGAAAAATAGCCTAAGCGTTGACACCAATCCAACAGTGGCTGAGTGGGCAGCTCGCCGAAGCCATCATAATATAAGCCAATACGCGCACGCGGCGGTAAGCGCTGCTGCAATTTAATTAAATGTAAACTTGCCATACGCGCGTATTGTCTACGCTCGCTAGCCGTTAGCTTACGACGTTGGCGGGTAAATTGCCGTCTCGGCGGATTGCTAACGGTAGATTTTTCTGACTCAGGATGCATAGATATACTATCCAATAATGTATTAAATTGATGATGGCTGGTGCTTTTAGACGCTAGCAACGGCTATTTGTGAATATTCAACGCGCCCTAGTCATGCTATCATAACGCCACTTTACATCGTATTTTCCTTTATGTGCAGCGTGTGTTGCACTTTTTTCGAAGCAGCTATACAACAAACCATCAAAGAGGGTAGTTATGTCGACACAGAATCAGGCAACTCGTACCGAAAAAGATACCATGGGCAATGTGGAAGTTCCAGCTGATGCTTATTGGGGTGCGCAAACTCAGCGTAGCCGTGAGAACTTTAAAATCGGTGGCGAGACGTTGCCACGTCCGATGATTGAAGCGATGGCATTAGTCAAAAAAGCCGCTGCCATTACCAATGCGAGCCTTGAGCGTATCGAAGGTGACAAGCGCGATTTAATCGTGCAAGCTGCTGACGAAGTTATCAACGGTGGTTTAACGGATCAGTTTCCATTAGTGGTATGGCAGACGGGTTCTGGCACACAGTCAAACATGAACATGAACGAAGTATTGGCCAACCGTGCCAACGAAATCGCAGGGAACGCGCGCGGCAGTTATACGCCGATTCATCCAAATGACCATGTCAACCATGCTCAATCTACCAATGACAGCTTCCCAACGGCGATTCGTGTTGCTGCTGCTCGTCAGATTAACAGCCTATTGATTCCAGCGGTAAAAGCATTGCGCGATACACTAGACGCCAAAGCCAAAGAATTCGATAGTATCGTTAAAATTGGTCGTACGCATCTGCAAGACGCGACTCCTTTGACCCTAGGTCAAGAGTTCAGCGGTTATGTCAGCCAACTTGACCATTCGTTGACGCGTATCGATAACGCCCTACAAGGCCTATATGAATTGCCATTGGGCGGTACTGCAGTAGGTACGGGTCTAAACGCCCATCCTGATTATGCGGTAAAATCAGCTGAGCAATTGGCTGAATTAACAGGCTTACCGTTTGTCACTTCACCAAATAAATTTGAAGCGCTAGCCGCTCGTGATGCCGAAGTGTTTGCTTCAGGCGCATTAAAAACCTTAGCAGCCAGCTTGAATAAAATCGCTAACGACGTACGTTGGTTGGCATCAGGTCCTCGTTGTGGTCTAGGCGAATTGACCATTCCAGAAAATGAGCCAGGCTCATCGATCATGCCGGGTAAAGTGAACCCAACGCAGTCAGAAGCAATGACTATGGTTGTGGCACAAGTGATGGGTAACGACGTCACTATCAGCATGGCAGGCGCGTCAGGTAACTTTGAGCTTAACGTTTATAAGCCAGTGATTGCCTTTAACTTATTGCAATCTATCCAATTGTTAGGCGATGCGTGTAATAGCTTTAATGAAAACTGTGCCGTTGGTATCGAGCCAGTCAAAGACAAAATCGATGATTTCTTGCACAACTCATTAATGCTAGTCACGGCACTGAATCGTCATGTTGGTTATGAAAACGCGGCGAAAATCGCTAAGACAGCTTATAAAGAAAACAAAACGTTGAAGCAAGTGGCGGTTGAGTTAGAACTGTTAACTGAAGCGCAGTTCGATGAGTGGGTAACACCTGCTGATATGGTGCATCCTTCTTAATATCAATCCAAAAACCTGATTAGCATTGTCAGATAAGCTGATTCTACAATTAGTAGCACTTGCGCTTGTCTTCCTCGCTACCCAGATTTTTAAATTCGATATTCTGATTGATAAAAAGACCTTGCCATCTCTTGTAAAAGGGTGTGTAAGGTCTTTTTTTGTCTATCAATTGAATCACCTACATCGCGCGCAACAATGTCTTACGCTCAAACAACAAGCATAATAATAGTTATAACAGCACCAACAAAAATTTTGCTTATAATGAGTACATAGATAAGGGCTCGTGAATCAAAGTTTTAAAAAAATTTTAAATCACGACAAAGACAATAAGAGCAAACGATTAGACTAACTAAAAATAGTTCGTCGCTAACGTCCATATTACTCTTATCTATGACCATTCTATTTATATCATTGAGGTAATTTATGAAAAAGTTAACTGCCGCTCTATCATCAGCTGGCATTATGATGGCGATGTTGGGTTCTGGTTCTGCCATGGCTTACTCGGACCAAGTGATGGAGCCAAGCGAAAGCTATGATACTGCCGTTAAAATTAGAGAAGTTAATTACTCTTGCCAAAATAACAAAAAAGTCAGCGTAACTTATGGCTTTAACAAGCAAAACCTACCGACGTTTGCAGAAGCCAATCTGAATGGCAAAAAAAGATTTCTACCCATTAACTTAGGTCGTTCTGACACGGTTGATACCGTGTTTGGTGATGAAGAAAACTTTAGTATTATGACGGGCGCACTGCGTTTAAATAACTATCATAAATCATCGGCCAATATCCAAAACGCCAGTAGTGAAATCCTTTATAAAGGCTGTAATGTTGCCTCTATCAAAAAGCTTAAAGGCTAGTTTTTAGCAGGCTGACAGAATTAGATAAAAAAAGACCTTGTCACGTAATGTGGTAGGGTCTTTTTTTGTGGTATTTAGGTTTGGTTTTGGAGCCAGTACCGCTTTTCGCTACAATTAGGGCTAAATCTCGCGTCAATGAAAAACACATAATTGGTGCGAAAGGCGATACTCTGTGTGTTTACATATCATTATTGATGTTTATCGATTATCGATATACTATAAGTAGTAGCACTACAACTTATTTTAAAAGCATAAATAAAGGGTATTGAGACTTGTATGATTGTTAATTTCAAATGTAGTGATACTCAAACTCTTTTTTCTGCTGGAAAAACAAAGCGCTGGTCAGCCATTAAAAATGTTGCAGAACGTAAATTACTACTACTAGATAATGCAACTATGCTAGAAGACTTGAAAGCTCCACCTGGCAACCGATTAGAAGCTTTACGTGGTGATAGAGAAGGTCAGCACAGTATTCGCATCAATGTGCAATGGCGACTTTGTTTCACTTGGACAGATCAAGGCGCTATAGATGTAGAAATTGTGGACTATCATTAATTTTATAAGAGATGTTATCAAAGATATAGAATATAGAATATAGAATATAGAAGAGAGAAACACTATGACTAAAAACGGTATGCGTCCCATTCACCCGGGCGAAGTATTACGAGAGGATTTTCTTGAGCCACTGGGTATGAGTGCCAATGCATTGGCGCTGAAGCTTGGTGTCACACCTGCACGTATTAATGAAATCATACGTGAGAGGCGTGGCATTACAGCAGACACTGCCCTGCGTTTAGCCAAGTATTTTGGTGGTAGCGCTCAGTTTTGGTTAAATCTGCAGTCTACTTATGAGCTGCGTTTGGTTGAGACTGATGATTTACATTTTTTAGATGATATTGAACCTATTGAATATGCTTAACTTCGCTATCGAGCAATACTACCTTTATCTTTTTTCCTAGAATATATATTTAACGAATTACCACCTACTATCAGCAGCATGCCAATGACTAAGGCCACGCTAAAGTGCTCAGCATATAAGAGTACGCCAATTATTGAGATTAGCGGTAATCTAAACATATCCATAGTGACCACGAATGTGACCTCTGCATATTGCATGGCTTTGGTCATACAATAATGCGCCGATAGTGCCGTTATGCCTATGATGACGAGCCATAGCCACTGAATACCTACTGGCGCTGTCCACCCTTCTATAAATAAGAGTAACCCCAGAGGTGCTTGTATCAAACACATCATAAAAATAATGGTGATTGGGCTTTCAGTATTAGAGAGTGATTTTGTGGCCACATGGGAAAAGGCATAACAAATGGCAGCGCCCAACACGATAAGTGACGCATAGTGAGCGACATCTAAGCTGGGTTGTACGATGACGATTACCCCAAGAATTCCTAAAAATACGGCAATAACCTTTTTTACAGTTATAGATTCTTTTAGGAAGAGATACGAGATGATTATTGTCCAAAAAGGGACAGTAAATTCGATAGCGAAAACGGTCGCCAAGGGCAGGAGTCCTATGCCCAAGAACCAGCCATATTGCCCCGCGAAATGAAATAGATTTCTGACTACGTGTAATTTAATACGCTTGGGGAATGAAAAACGACCTTTTTTCGATAAAGCGTTTGATGCAAAGCTTGATAACGATAGTATGGGCAATAATACCAATAGTCCGACGATACTTCGAAAGAATAAGATCTGAAAAACACCAATCTCACCGTTTAGCTCACGAGCACCAATGGCCATTAAACAAAATGAAGTGAGTGCTCCAATCATCCAAAGGGTAGCGTGGAACATAATGGTGCAATCCTGTATATAAAATCAAATCTGGAATTTATCTTATAGTTAATTTACTCTAAGAATGTTATGGCGAGGTTGATAGAAACTTTCGCAGCCTCTGTCTGCGTAGGCACAGCAAGCAAGAAAATTTCTATCAACCTCGCATCCAGATAAAGTAAATGACACTTTTATTTTGTACGAACTATATAGGCTAGTGTCTCATATCAACGAATTAACGCAATAAAAAAGCCAAGCAAAATGCTCAGCTTTTTTATCAAACTTCTTAAACTTATTAAACCTTAAATTTCAAATCTTAAAACTTATAAAGTAGACCAAGCGTTGTCGTGGCTTCAGTACGCGAGTCAACCATGGGGCTATCATATTGCTCATTGGGTACATAGCTCAAGCTTTGGTTGGCAAATCCTGCCCAGCGCTCATTGAAATCATAGTTGGCACTGATATTGATGTACGGGTTCAAGCTCGAATTAGATTTGTAAGCTGCAACACCCGTTTCAGCAGATTCTTTTTCGCTCACGCCATAGTAGTATTCGTTATAATCTGCATTATGAAATTCAAAGCCAATGCTTGGATAGACCGTCAGCTTGTCTTTGGTGATTCGGGCCAGATAAGTCAAGCGCCCCGTATTGCCGCCACTACGATCCAAAATATCAGTCGCTACTTGCGCACGAAAGCCGCCGACAGGAGTATTGCGCTGATAAGTCAGACCAGCAGCAGCTGAGGATTTACGCTCGTCCAGACCAGCAAGCGCGCCTCTGGCATCATCAGGATCGAACTCATTACCATCGAATTGCGCATAAGCAGACAGCTGATTGGTACCATCATTAATGATATAAGCACCCGCTTGCGCCCCGCGTGCATAGAATTTATTGTTATCATAAAACACACCCGGCAATACGCGTATATCGGTGCTGTCTTCCAAGTCATAGGCTGAGTTGACTGCCATGACGTTAACGCCAACGCTGAGCTCAGCATCTGGATCAGCCGGCAAGTTTTTATTAAAAAAAGCGGCATTGGATATGCTAGCGACACTGAATAGTGCAGTGGCGGTCAAAGTGCTAAGCAAGACGCGCGTAGAGGTAGCGGATAGCGCTGAAAGTGTAAACATAATTAAGTCTCGTCAGTAGGTAAAAATAGCTGGGTAACCATAGAAGAATAAGGAAAGCTAAAATCAGCTGTTTGTTTCTGTGTGCAGGTTAATGATCAAAGATAAGGGTCAGCGTTTATTCAACAGCGTTTAGCACTTGTAGTATTTGCTGATGAATATCCTGCCACCACCAAACAAAGCCAATGCTGATGAACAACATTACCAGCCATGGTAGCAGCTGCCACATAAGGGCAGGTTTGGCCGCTGTCTTTTGCTCGATGATGTCGGCACGATTATCGTTCATATTTATAGGTAAGTTTACACGAGTGTCATCAAAATGAGCATTATTATCCAAATTAATATTGCTCATCGTTGGCTGCTCGATATAGCTGGTTTGCTCATTGTTTTGGATGTTGCTTTGCTCGTTATTTTGAGCGGTGCTTTGAATGTTGTTTTGAATATTATCTTGATAACGACTCTGTTTGAGAGCGACCGTCTGCATGAGGGCTGCCGTACGTTGGCGATGAACGATACCGATGGCGAGTGCAATGATCAATCCTGTCACCGCGCCGCCAATATGTCCTGCATTGTCAATGCCAGGCACCGCAAAGCCGTATACTAAATTGATGCCCATAATCAATATCAGACTTTTTAAATTGAGCACTAAGCCATTGACCGATATTTTAAACAGCGCAGCTATCAAAAGAGCGGCACCGATGCCCATGATACCACCAGAGGCACCGGCCGACAGCCCCGGTTGCCCCGTGCCATCCAAGATACTCTGCCACGTCACATAACTATTCAGTAAGTTGCCACCGATGGCCGCGAGTAAAAACAATGCCAAAAATTTAGCGGAGCCAAACATCGGCTCGGCGATTTGCCCAAAAAAATACATGGCAAAACCATTAAACAATAAATGCATCAAACCAATATGCAAAAACGCGCTGCTGACCAAGCGCCATGGATCATCAGTCATGGTAAAAGGCAACGCATTGGCGCCCCATTTTAGCAGCGCTTCAGTCGAGGGGTTATTGGCATCGACGCCTGTCAGCACCTGCATAATAAAAAGTCCGATAAAGCTGACTAATAGCAGGGTGGTCACGGGTGCCGTTTTTAAAAGCTGTTGGATGGTCATAAAAGCCGAGTATCAATTAAAAAGATTAAGGCGATTATAAAGGGTAAGGCCACTATAAAGAAAGCCACTCCTAAAAAGCCACTCCTAAAAAGCCATCGGCAAAAAAGCCATCGGCAAAAAAGCAAAAAGCAATCAGCGTCTAGGGGTGGCATTATCAGTGATATAAGGCGGTGCCAATTTTAGCTGCTCATACGTTCCTTTGACCAATATATTATCTGTGACTTGATTGATATCGGTATGACCACAAAACGCCATGCTAATATCGCACTCGTTATAGATAAGCTCAAGCGCGCGGCGTACCCCATCCTCACCATAAGCACCAAGCCCATACAAGAATGCTCGTCCAATCATGGTGCCTTTCGCGCCAAGCGCGATTGCTTTGAGCACGTCTTGACCGGAGCGAATACCGCTGTCGAGCCACACCTCGATATCACTGTTTTCGGCATGGACCGCCTGCACAATGTCAGAAAGCGCAGAGATAGAAGACAGCGCTCCATCCAATTGACGGCCGCCATGGTTGGAGACCACTAGCGCGTCCGCACCGCTACGCGCGGCTAAAATAGCATCTTCCGGCTCCATAATACCTTTGATAATGAGCTTGCCGCCCCATGCGTCTTTGATACGTGCCACATCATCCCAACTTAGGCGAGGGTCAAACTGTTCTGCAGTCCACGCTGACAGCGATGAGATATCTTCAACATTTTTGGCGTGACCGACGATGTTGCCAAAGGTGCGGCGCTTGGTGCCGAGCATATTAAGACACCATTCTGGCTTGGTCATTAAATTTAAAATATTAGCCAATGTGGGTTTCGGCGGTGCGGATAGACCGTTTTTGATGTCTTTATGACGTTGTCCCAGTACCTGTAAGTCCGCAGTCAAAATCAACGCAGAACAGTTTGCTGCTTTGGCACGGCGAATCAAATTTGCCATAAAGTCCTGATCACGCATGACATAAAGCTGAAACCAAAACGGCGCACTGGTATTTTCAGCGACGTCTTCGATAGAGCAGATACTCATGGTCGATAATGAAAAGGGCACACCGAACTTTTCAGCTGCCCGCGCGGCATGAATTTCACCATCTGCCCACATCATGCCTGTGAATCCCGTTGGCGCAATGGCGACAGGCATCTTGGCTGATTCGCCAATCATCGTTGTCGCTAGACTGCGGTTGTCCATATCGACCAAGACGCGCTGGCGCAATTTGATACGATCGAAGTCAGTCTCGTTGCTGCGATAAGTGGTCTCAGTCCATGAGCCTGAATCGACATAATCATAAAACATGCGCGGTACTTTGCGCGCGGCGACTCGGCGCAGATCTTCAATTTCGGTGACTTTTTTTAAAGTTGGGCTCAAGTTTTTCATTATCCCTCTCGCTTATCTATTCCATAACTGCTGTAAATCCATGACTGAAAATGGATAATTTAGAAGCTGCGTCTTTGTCAGGAGCACCGGAATGCTGGTAGCAAATTCCATCATCAATGACTCATCGAAGTCAGCGATATCGACATATTGGTAGGTAAGTGGCTGTACCGCCCGAAACTGTGTTAATAGTTGCTCAGCGACATCACATAGATGACAGCCAGAAGTACCAAGCAACCACCATTCATCGAGGTTTTTAGAGTCATTAAGCTCAGGGCACGCTGCCATAACGCGGTTCCGTAATAGGGTTATATTATTACCCCACTCTCAACTTGAAATAAGCAAATCAAACTGAAGAGGCGGATTACCAAGTTTTTTGTTGAGTACAAAGCAC
>NZ_JBEOOY010000024.1:0-37577 GCF_040309585.1 Psychrobacter sp. GW64-MNA-CIBAN-0177 | reverse complement strand
CTCATATGACTGAGTCCACCATGAACACCTGCTATTTGCTGGGGACTCCAGTTCTCTTTAAGCTTGTCTGTGACCCATGCCCAGATGTCAGCCACAATAGTTATGGCGTTGTTAGCCCGTCTGTCACAAGCCTTGTTATTAGCATGCTTTGCTCGGTAACCTCGTAGGCTTTTATTGCGTCTAAGCTCTCTTGATATGGTACTGGGACTTCTGTTTAACGCCCTCGCTATAAAATTAATACTATGTTTTGCCCCTTTAAGGACATAAATCTGGTATCGTTCCCCTAGGCTTAGATGTGTATAGTTCATGGTTGCAATCTCACTTTGGTCGGTGGATAAAAACTTTGATGCTAGCGCATCTAGGTCTTTTTTTCACCTTGCATTTGGTATTGCACTTCATGTGTTAATCTAAGCATAAAAAAAAGAGGCTGTTTGGCCTCTTTCTATTTAGTATCTAAGATAGCTAGCAGCTTACTTTTGCTCAGCGCCTGCTGCATCCATATCAGACCGACCAATCACATCTAAATCCTCTAAGCACAGCTTGTCGTATTCCTTTTTGCAAAAATTAGGATCGATTTTGCACATCGCACTTTGCAATTGATCTAGGCGGTTTTCTGATTGCTGGATATGTTCAAGCATTTTAGCAAAGGCTTCTGCGACAGGGTCTTGAGAGAAAGGGTCAATACCGTAGGCTTGAAAGGTGGTGGTTCGTTTGGTATTCGATACTGTGTCTTTTACTTTATCTTTGTCAGTACTGCCAGCTTGCGCGACTTTTTCTTGCTGTTTGGCATCTTGGACTTTGGTCGCGATGGGATTGCCTTTTTCATCATGATAGTCCGAAATCATGCGAGCCGCACTACCGACCATGGTGGCATTTGCTGGGACGGGTTTGACAACCACAGCATTTGAGCCGATTTTGGCATTCTTACCCACAGTAAATGGGCCCAATACTTTTGCACCAGCCCCGACTGTCACCCCATCTTCTAAGGTTGGGTGACGCTTGCCATTATTTTGCGAGACGCCGCCGAGGGTGACGCCATGATAAAGCGTGACGTCATTACCAATTTCTGCTGTTTCACCAATGACCACGCCAACCCCATGATCGATAAAGAATCGCTTACCAATTTTGGCAGCCGGATGAATTTCAATGCCTGTGATGATACGCGAACCGTAAGAAATAACGCGAGCAGCGAGCTTTTGCTCATGTTGCCACAGATAATGTGCCCCGCGATGCAAAATAAGCGCGTGGATGCCAGGATAGGTTAGGATGACTTCCAAGCTATTACGCGCTGCAGGATCGCGGGTGAATACCGCATCGATATCTTCTTTTAGATCTTTTTTGATGCTGGTAAGCGATTTGAACAATTTGGCTGGCAATGACATAAAGCGTCCTATCGTATTTTTGATGACAATCTCTTTAGTTATAGCAGTTTCGCAGTACAAAATATAGCGATGAATAATAAATTAAAACAGATTGTTTATAGATAAACACCAAGCAGTGGCGATTTTTCTATAGACAATCATAGGTGACTTACATAGGCGACTTGCACAGGTTACTTAGCTGTCACTGGTAACATATTTTAGCAGTTCGACAACCTGTTCAGGCGTTTGCGCCCATGCCATTGCAGCCGCATCCACTTCTTTTAGCGGATGAATAATATCTTCAGCATGTAGCGTGATATAAGGTTTGCCCAAAGCGGCGCAGTAGCCCGCGTCAAAGGCGGCGTTCCATTGTTTGTATTTATCACCAAAGCGAATTATGGCAATATCACATTTTTGAATCATATTTTTGGTACGAATCGCATTCACCTTTGATGACTGATGGTCGCGCCAGAATCCATTGTCATTTTTACCCAACACATCACCAGCCGCGTCGCTGGCTTCGTGTTCAGTCACGGCGGAGGTAAAGGTAATAGCAAGACCATAATCCTTCGCACCTTGCATAATTTTCTGCCGCCAGTCGCTGTGTATCTCTCCAGATAAATAAACAGTCCAGTTCACTGTTAACTCCTTTTTATTATTAAACCATCTGATTTGCAATACACTAACACTACTGTTGCCAATGCCAAAAACTCAACGCCCTAAACATTGCGCATTAGAAGCTTTAATCTTTTGCAAGCTTAGCAATTAAAGCGCTTAATAGCTGATATTCTTTTTGATCAAGCTGTAAGCGTGAGCCCAGTCGTGATAGGCGTGACGGTAAAGACTTTAGGTTTTCACTATCGGCCAGTCCGCGTTGAACCATCAATTCAGTCGTGCGCTGAGTCAGCTGCTGTAATTGCTGTTGGCTAATGGCGGGTTCATCCCATTGTTGCCGTAGATGAACGTCTAATGTTGGCTGAACCGTTGCATCTTTATCATTATCTAGGCTGTTGGTAGTCGTTTGGGCATGAGTTTGTGCATAAGCAAAGATAAAGCTGGCAATCACTTGCACGGCAGAGGCAACGTTGAGCACAGGATAAGCCGGATTGGCATCAATTTGAATATGATAATCAGCGTAAGCCAATTCTTCATTGGTCAATCCGCGGTCTTCACGCCCAAATAAGATAGCAATATTTGGCTTATTTGTAGATTGAGCATTTTCACTCAATTTAATGCTTTCATTATTATCGGCTACATCGAGAGCAGTTTGCTTATCGATAAAATCAAACATGATTTTGGCAGCTTGCGTGGGTGTCACCACAGGGCGCGGCAAATGACGGCTGCGACTGCTGGCCGCAAATACGAGCTGGCAATCTCCAATAGCAGACTCTAGGCTTGGCGATATCAAGGCTGATGATAATACGTCACTGCCACCAGCAGCATGAGAGACGCTGGTGTCATCGATTGGTAGCTTGGGATCGATGACAGTTAAACGCGACAAACCCATGGTATGCATGGCGCGTGCCGCTGAGCCGATATTGGCAGGCAAAGTGGTATTAACCATGACGACTTGTAGGCAAGAAAGATAGTCATTCACACTACTCATGATTGCCCCAAGCGTTGATTGATTGCCTGTTCAGCACGTTGTAAGGCGACGGCGATATCTTCAATCAGTGCCGCTTGCTCACCGATACGGCGCTCACGGCAGCGCTCTTGTAATTGGCTGCTCAGGTTCATCAACTGGGTCGTACCCAAGTTGGCGCAAGCCCCTTTTAGCGCATGAGCAACTTCGAAACCATTGGCATTATCATTTTTTTGTTGGGCAGCTCGTAACTTTGTGAGGCGCTGGTAACTATCAGCAATATAAACTTGTATCAAGTCGGCAAAGTCTTCTTCTAGCAAGTCACGCATGTCTTCAAATTGTTCGTGATTGATAATTTCTTCATCAGAAGCAGCATTGATAGGATTGTTATTAAAATTTTCAGTCATAAGGGTATGTCCAATATCGTAAAATTAGTGCAGTTCGAATAACCACAATAAACAGTTTAGGGCGTGCCCTCAATTCAAGCGATTGTATCTAAATGGGCTAAAAATGGCTAAATTTTGCCAAACATCGTCAAATAGCTGATTAATATCCCGATATTATTTCCGCTATTTTCCTCACTTGCCTGCAATTTATCTCATTTTTATGACCATTTTTTAAATGAGGACACGCCCTAGCTATAATGAAAATGTAAATTATCTTCGCTAAGCATGTTCTTCAACTGCTGCAAATTATCATCGTTAGGGTAGACGCGCCAATGTTCGGAGAGCCCTACATTAGCAATACCGAACTCTTCGTAAATGCTAAGTCCCAGCGGCAGGCAGTTATCGTTGATTGAGGCGTCGGTATTGCTCAGAGCATTATTGGCATAACTTTGATTAGAAGCGCTTTGACTCATATCACTTTCTAATGCCAACAAATCATTACCGTCTTCGTCATACAAGCTGCCACCCATGGCAGGGTCATAAACGTTATTGTTGCTATTACCTTGCTCGTCCTGCTCGTCATTAAAGGACAAGCGCGGTTTTGGGATAATGTCAGCTTGTGCCGATTTGAGTAGTGGCTGCAAACGTGTCAGTAGGTTAATGTCACTGCCGTGGACTTTAATACTGATTTTTTTCAGCCATCGCAAGCGTGCATCAACCATACTCATGGCATTATCAAGACGAGCAAACAGACGACCGTCACGCTCACGAATACTGCCTTTGATGATGACCACTTCATCCACCTTCAACTGTTCTTTGACACGGTTAAAACGTTCAGCATAGCAGCTAACTTCAAGGCGTGAGGTTCCATCATCTAAGATAATTACATTACGATTACCAAAGTTAGCGATATCGATAATTAAGCCTGCAAAATAGCAGCTACCGTTGTAACCAGTGTCCGTTAGCTTATCGAGACGTGCGCCTGAGGTATAGCGTTTGATCTCATCCAAATACTCATTGATTGGATGGCCGGTTAAATACAAACCTAAGGTGTTTTTCTCCGCTTTTAAACGGTGCTTATCACCCCAAATTAATTCTGAGGTCATGACCAATGGCGGTGCAGCAACGACACCGTCCATTTCACCAAATAAGTCCATCATGCCGATTTCACGGTTCTGACGGTCTTGTTCAGCGGCTTGTACGGCGCTTGGCAATTGACTCATAAGCGCGCCACGAATCTCGTAAGCTTCATCGGCTGGCAAGTCAGGACGTAGGGTCGCCGCAAAGTCATCAAAACACCCAGCACTCACTAAGGCCTCAAGCGTACGTTTATTGACTTTTTTGATATCGACGCGGCGGCAGAAGTCATATAAATCTTTAAACGGACCTTCACGGCGGCGCGCATCAACGATAGACTCAACGGCACCTTCGCCAACGCCTTTAATCGCACCCAAGCCATAAATGATATTGGTCGGGGTATCGGCGACGAAATGCCATTCACTACGATTCACCGATGGATTGACCACAGTTAACTCAAAGTTTTCACGGCAATCATTGATAAAGAACACCACGTTGTCGGTGTTGTTCATATCTGATGTCAATACCGCTGCCATAAATTCGGCAGGGTAGTATTGCTTGAGATAAGCGGTCTGATAAGCAAGCACGCCATATGCGGCAGAATGCGAGCGGTTAAAACCGTAACCAGCGAACTTTTCCATCAGGTCAAAGACACCACCTGAGGTCACTTCATCGATACCTTGCGCCGTGGCACCAGTGACAAAGATATCGCGCTGTTTGGCCATCTCTTCGGGTTTCTTTTTACCCATCGCACGGCGTAACATGTCCGCACCACCCAAGCTATATCCTGCCATGACCTGCGAGATCTGCATGACCTGTTCTTGATAGACAATAACGCCGTTGGTGTTTTCTAATATTGGCTCAAGGTTTGGATGGTCATAGATGACTTCCTCGCGACCGTGTTTACGATCAATATACATCTCTACCATGCCAGCATCGAGCGGACCCGGACGATAGAGCGCACACATGGCGATCACATCTTCGATATTAGTCGGTTGTAATTTCGCCAAATACTTTTTCATACCCATACTTTCAAGCTGAAAGACGGCAGTAGTCTTGGCATCTTGCAATAGCTTGTAGGCTTTTTTGTCATCTAATGGCAAGTCTTCTAACACCAACGCTTCTTTGCCTTCTTTCGCACGACGCAAGTTGATGTTTTCTACCGCAGCGTTAATGACGGTTAAGTTACGTAGACCCAAAAAGTCGAACTTTACCAGACCAACCGCTTCGACATCATCTTTATCAAACTGACTGACACGGTGACCATCGTCATCACAATAAATGGCGCTAAAGTCAGTGATTTTATGCGGGGCAATTAGTACGCCACCGGCATGTTTACCAACGTTTCGGCAGACACCTTCAAGCTTGATTGCCATCTCCCAAATTTCGATAGCATCTTCATAATCCATATTGTCAGGATTGGAGATTAAGTCTTTAAGCTGTGGCTCTTGCTCGAGCGCTTGGCTGAGCGTAATACCGGGGGTCTTTGGAATTAATTTAGACAATTTGCTGGCAAGAAAGTACGATTTACTTTGTACCCGCGCCACATCTCGTACCACTGCTTTTGCCGCCATGGTACCAAAGGTTATAATTTGCGAGACCGCTTCACGCCCATAAGTTTGCGCCACATAATCAATAACACGGTCACGACCTTCAATACAAAAGTCAATATCGAAATCGGGCATGGAGACACGCTCAGGATTTAAGAAGCGCTCAAATAGTAGGTCGTAATGGATAGGGTCGAGGTCGGTAATGTTTAACGCATAAGCGACCAAGGATCCTGCACCAGAACCACGACCGGGTCCAACGGGTACGCCATTGGCTTTTGCCCAGCGGATAAAGTCCATGACGATTAAGAAGTAACCGGGAAAGCCCATGGATAAGATAACTTCCAGCTCATATTCTAAGCGTTCATCATACTTTTGGCGAAAATCGCTCCAGTTATCAGTACGTGCTTCAACGGGAAATAGCTTATCTAATCGATTGTTAAGGCCCCGTATTGACTCTGCGCGAAAAAACGATTCAATCGTTTCGCCTTCAGGGACAGGAAAATCGGGCAGGACGTTAATACCAAGGGTCAAGGTTACATTACAGCGGGTTGCTAAACGCAAAGTATTATCAATTACCTGTGAAATATCATCAAACAACTGCTCCATCTGTGCTTGGGTTTTAAGATATTGCTCATCTGAATAGGTTTGCGGACGATTTTGGTCAGCGAGCACGTAGGAGCCTGCGATACAGACGCGTGCTTCATGGGCGTCAAAATCGTCTTGCTCTAAGAAGCGTACGTCGTTATGAGCAATAATAGGAATATTGTATTTGGCACCTGAGTGGATAGCAGCCTGAATAAAGGTGTCTTCCCCTGAACGATTGGTACGCTTGATGGCAAAGTATAAGCGATCATCAAACTGTGCTTGCCATTCTGTCAGCAGCTCATCAGCTTTTTCTGGCATAGAGCCGACTAGCGCTTGACCCACATCTGACTTTTCGGTAAATAAGACAATGACGCCTGCGGCATGCTCTAAAATATGGCTGCGTTTGATGACAGGCACGCCATGATTGGCAGCGTCAGCGCGTCCTTCAGTGAAGCCAAGCGAGACGATACGGGTAATGTTTTGATAACCCTCGTTATCCATCGCTAGCAGGGTTAGCCGCGTGTCCTCATTCTCCATGATGACTTCGCTACCGATAATCGGTTTGATACCAGCACCTAGGCAGGCACGATAGAACTTCACCGTGGCATAAAGGTTGGATAAATCAGTTAACGCCAGCGCACGTTGGTTGTCTGCCGCCGCCGCTTTGATAAGCGGCTTTATACGCACGATAGAATCGGTGATCGAATATTCGCTGTGAATGCCAAGGTGTACAAATGCCATAGAGGACTCTTACTGATACGATCAAAAGGAAATAGGTTGCTAAGAAAATAAATTTATTATTATCAATGATTTAATTGGTGTTTTAGAGTTAATTAGAAGTGAATAAGACGTCAATAGCCATATTTATTCATTTTAAATTTAGCTGCTAATAATAGCATTATTTGGTACGTACAGCCACCGATTCAAGGGTATCAAATTGAATGGATGGTTTTTGGGAATGGGTTTGATTATAGGAAAAAGCCTTCTATATCATAATGATGTAGAAGGCTCTGATAGGTGAAAGATTTACGATTATTTAGCTAATATTTAACGCTTATCATGTTTATCACTATAAGCTATCCAAAAGTCTGCGTTTTCAACGCCTGCTTTTCTAGGGTCAAAGACAGGATCGAGTCCTAGCTTCATTTGCTCGTCGTAGTCTTTTAACACTTTTAACGCCGTTTTACTAAGTAAGACGATGGCGATGAAGTTAAGGTAACACATACTGCCGAAACCAATATCACCTAGCGCCCACATAACACCGACTGATTGCATACTACCAGTGAAGCAGATTATTAAGAATACTACTTTTAATATTGGCTTTAGTACTGGATAGCGCAGCTTGCTATCCAAATAAACTAGGGTGGTTTCAGCGATATAGTAATAGGCAATCAAGCAAGTAAAGGCAAATAAGAAGATAGCAATGGCGACAAAACCGCTACCGAATTGACTAAATACCGTTGATACTGCGGCTTGAGTAAATGCGGTTCCAGCTGCAATGCCAGGCATGTTTTCGACTAAGACCAAGCCTTCGGCAGGAATAACGTTATACATGCCGGTAGACAAGATCATAAGCGCAGTTGCAGTACAGACGAGAACCGTATCAACATAGATAGAAAAGCTTTGCACCAAACCTTGTTTGGCAGGATGAGAGACTTCTGCAGCAGCGGAGCTGAAAGTAGCTTCGCCTGCACCAGCAACGTTTGAGAATACAGCACGACGTACACCCCAAGATATTGCTAAACCAACAATACCGCCAAAGACAGCATCCATACCAAACGCACTTTTGAAAATAAGAGCGAACATAGCAGGTAGGTTTGAGGCATTAAAGGCCAAGACAATAACCATCAACAGAATATAGCCAATTGCCATAAAGGGCACAACCGTGCCAGCAAAACTGGCGATACGTTTGACACCGCCAAAGATAATAAAGGCCAATAGAGCAACGATGATGGCACCAGTTATGACGGGTGGGATATTAAAGGCGGTATTGAAAGAGTCGGCAATGGTGTTGGCTTGCACGCCCGGCACCAAAACACCATAAGAAAGACAAGTGACTGCTGCTACTAGAATAGCGAATGGCTTCATCTTTAGACCACGTTCGATATAGAAGGGCGAGCCGCCACGATATTGATCATCGACCGTATGCTTATAAACCTGTGCAAGGGTAGACTCAATAAAAGCACTCGCACCGCCAAGTAAGCCCATGACAATCATCCAAAATACCGCTCCTGGACCACCCGCTGCGATAGCGGTGGCCACCCCTGCGATATTACCAACCCCAATACGACCTGATAACGCCATACAAAAGGCTTGGAAAGAGCTAATACCTTGGGTTGAAGTTTGCTTATCAAACAACAGTCTAGTCATCTCTTTGAGATAGCGAAACTGGACACCGCGAGTCATCACGGTAAAATAAATGCCGACACCGAGTGCCAAATAAACTAACGCATCGCTCCAAATATAGCCGACGATGGTATTAATAATCGCTTCCATGGCCTTACTTCCCTGTAAGTATGTGACTAAAGGCTTAAATCATTTAAGCTGTTTTTTTAATTGGTGACTGTACTGACTGAACACGCTTGTTAATTAACTAACCAGATAGTCTTGGTCTGTGCATATTGCGATAAGGCTTCTAAACCATTGTCACGACCGCCAAACCCTGATTGTTTATAACCGCCAAATGGCGTCGTGATATCACCTTCTGAAAAACCGTTGATTGAAACAGTGCCCGCTTTAATAGACGATGCAACACGATAAGCGCGCTTGATGTTCTGTGTATAAAAAGAAGCGGCGAGCCCATAGTTGGTTTCATTGGCTAATTTGATGGCTTCTTCTTCGGTCTCAAAACTCGTTACCGCCAGCAAAGGACCAAATACTTCTTCCTTGAACAAAGTCATATCGGCTGTAACATCATCAAAAATAGTCGGTTCAATATACCAGCCACTGCCTAAATCTTCACGAGTGTTGCCACCTGCAACGATCGTTGCACCTTCCTCTTTAGCAGTCTGTAAATAATGTGAAACTTTGTCAAAATGGGCTTTTTCAATCATCGGACCAATGGCAGTATCAGGATCGTAAGGTGAGCCGACCTTCCAACCTTTTAGACCGTTTTTTAGTTGCTCAAGTAGCACTTGTTTTTGGCTACTATGTACTAGCAGACGTGAACCACAGCTACAATTTTCACTCATATTCCAAAACGCGGCTGATAGGATATCATTAATGGCAGCGTCATCGAGTACAGCATCGTCAAAGACTATTTGTGGGCTTTTACCGCCGCATTCTAAGACGATTTCTTTTAGATTACTTTGTGCTGAGTATTGTAAAAACAGACGTCCGACCTCAGTTGAGCCAGTGAAAGACACTATGTCAACATCCATATGTTGACCGAGTGCGGCACCGACATTTTCACCAAGGCCACAGACCATTTGCAGCGCTTCTCTGGGCACGCCAGCTTCATAGGCAAGCTCGGTTAAACGATAAGCCGATAGAGAGGTCAGCTCAGCAGGTTTAACAATAACGGAGTTGCCCATAATGAGAGCAGGGGCGACTTTCCAAGCGTACATTTGGGCTGGGAAGTTCCAAGGTAATACCGCACCAACGACACCAATGGGCTCTTGCACGATAAGTCCTAAAGCCGCGTTACCTGTCGGCGCGACTTTGCCAAATACCTTATCAGCGGCCTCGGCATACCATTCAAAAGTTTCAATAGTCGCTGGCATGTCAGTGTTTAAGCATTCGGTAATCGGCTTGCCCGCATCCACAAAATCTAATGCTGCCAGCTCCTCGACGTGCTCATGCATGAGTGCACACCAGCGCTGCACAATAGCCTTGCGCTCAGCAGGAGCCAGACGACGCCATTCACCGTTTTCAAAAGCATCGCGAGCGACTTGCACGGCAGTATCGACATCATCGCTAGTACCTGACGCAATTTGACCGATAATACTGTTATCAATCGGCGTGTAATTGTCCAAAGTAGCGTCTGATAAGCCATCCGCTGCTATTAAGTGACCCGCCCATAATTGCTGCTGTTTTGCTTTCTCAAATACTTGTTGTTTGGTAGATTGTTGTTTGGTGCTCATTTTTCTAATCCTTATCTGCTAAGTTTGATGTCATCGATTCGAGATTTGAATACGGCATCAAATTTAGCGTGGGTTATCCTTAACATTGTTTTTACTAAGCTGAGCTGAGTGCTATTTAGACAGTAAGGCTAAAAACTCTGCTTTTTCGTCTTCTGGCATGTCAGTTAGTGGCACGCGAACTGAGCCGACATCCATGCTGCCTTTTAAACATCCCGCTTTGGCCTTTTGGTTGTAGTTGCCAGACTCCATAGAATGGATAGCAGGATAAATCTCACTCATGATTTGCTTGGCCTTATCCCAGTCGCCTTGCTGGGTGGCGTTAAATAATGCGACTTGTTCTGCTGGGAAGACGTTCGCTGCGCCTGCGATCCAGCTTTTTGCACCCCAAAAGAAGAAATCAACGGGCTGATCATCACAGCCACAAACCACATCAAAGTCATCAAAATTAGCTTGCAGCATGCGTAGCGCATGACTAAAGTCGCCGCTGCTTTCTTTTACACCGACGATGTTAGGATGCTTAGCTAGATGAGCAACAGTGTCAAATTCAATGGCAACGCCAACACGATCAGGGAAGTTGTACATAATAATCGGCAGCTCACTAGCATCCGCGACTTTTTCGAAGTGAGCGATGATGCCATCTTGCTCAGGTAAGCTATAAGGGGTGGCAGACAGCATCAGGCCGTCATAACCTAAGGCTTTGGCTTGTGCGGCAAGCTCAATAGAGTGGTCAGTCGATAAGCTGTTGATACCAGCAATCAGAGTGATTTTATTTTCAGCGCCTTTATTTTTTGCGGCTGCAGCGATAGTGGTTAATACGAGCTCGCGCTCTGCGGCCGAAAACGTATAGTACTCACCTGTGGTACCGCAAGCGACGATACCGGCTACGCCTTTGTCGATAAAAGCTTCGACCAGTGTCGTTAATTTTTGCGCATCAACGTCGCCGTTATTGTCGAAAGGGGTGACGATTGGGACTAAAATTCCATTTATGTTCATGAGACTATCCTTATTGGTGTTGATATTGATGGTGATTTAACGGGTAATGATTCAATGATGAATCGGTTGATTTTTACTTGGTTCATAACCGTTCGATAAGCACCTTATTGAAAGCGGGTAAGTTGATACGGTTTTGGATCGATAGTATGGTCTTCATCAAAATAGTATTCGGCAATCATTTGCGCACTAACGACAGCTTGCGTTAAGCCTAAATGCTGATGACCAAAGCTTAAAAATACGCGCTCGATTTTTTCGATGACTGGTAAGGAGTCTGCGGTCGATGGACGAAAACCCATCCATGACACGCTATCGCTAGCATCTAACGGCGCTTTTAACATAGGCTGCGCATGTTGTAAGAGTATTTGCGCACGCTGCATATTGGCAGGCGCATCAAGTCCTGCGTACTCTACCGTACCCGCCAAACGTAGGCCTTCTTGCATCGGTGTCATAACAAAGCGCCGATCCAAACTCGATACGGGAATCTGTAATCGCGCGCTTTCATGAGGTAGCATTAAGTGATAACCACGTTCGGTATCTAAAGGTATGTTGACGCCTGTTAGTTGCTTGGCCAAGGCTTTAGAGTGGGCGCCTGCTGATAGCATCACTTTGGACGCTGTCATATCACCTTGACTGGTGGTTAAATGAACACCATCTGCACCATTAGTCGCTGCAAGGACGCGACAATGTTCAATAACATGACCGCCCAATTGTATAAAGGTATTGTGAAGCTGATTAATGACAGCTTTTAAATTGGTGATATGTCCTGTATTTGGGAAAAATAACGCTGCTAACTGGTTCTCTTGTAAGGCAGGCTCACGCTCTAATAAATCCTCTTTGCTCAGCAGCTCATTGCTCACATCAATGTCATTGAGACGCTTACCGTGTGCTGTTAATAGCTCAAGACTACTAGGCTTTTCAACCGTTAATAACGAACCCTTTACTTGTATCCAATCGCCCAATTGCCACTGATCAGCAAAGCCTTGCCACGCTTGGAGGCTGTTTTGATTTAAGCTTAACAACGCTTGATGAATCCGCTCAAAGGGCTCAGGGCGCATATTCATTAGCAACTGCATTGCCCAAGGCATCAAACGCGGCAGATAGCGCCAGTCTATGCGCAGCGGTCCAGTCGGATTCAATAACATGGCGGGTACATGACGGAGCATGCTGGCATCAGCAATGGGGAATACTTGCTCGGTAGCGATATGACCTGCGTTACCTAATGATGCGCCTTGACCCACTTCATTGGCGTCCAGCAGTGCGACTTTTACGCCTCGCGCTTGCAATGTCACCGCAGCCGCTAGACCGATAATGCCGCCACCAATGATATGCAAGTCGACGTTTGAGGTAGTCATAATTTTTCTCGCTTACGTTCGTCGATTAAGCACTCTTGATAGTGTTTACGCGTTTATCAATAAATAAGGTCACTTAATAAGTTAAGCCACTTCATAAATCAGGTCATTTCATAAATAATGCTGAGAGCTCATTAAGACGGGATGCCCCATTTAAAAGGATCGTATTCTTGCACAATGAGCGTGGTCTCAGCACAAACATAAGCATGACCACGAATCGTTGGGATAATGGTCTGTGCAGGATAGGCCGTACCAGCTGCATTATTGAGCTTAGTTGCATATTGATAACTGCCAGTGAATACACTGCCAACAACACTTTGTTGGCGCCAGATTTGACCAGGCGCTAAGAGGTCGTCAGCAGCAAGGCAGGCAAGCTTGGCACTGGTGCCGGTGCCACAGGGTGAGCGGTCATAAGCAGCACCTGGACATAAAACGAAGTTTTTACTATCGACTTGGTCATCATCGCTATCGGCAAATAACTCGATGTGGTCAATCTCGCCGCCGTTTTTGCCGGTGATATTAGCAGCGATTAATGCTTGCTTAATTTGCATGGTTACTTGAGTCAATTTTTCGACATTATTTGCTTGAATGTCTTGTCCATGCTCACTGACTAAAAAGAACCAATTGCCACCCCAAGCGATGTCGCCACGGATAAGCCCTAATTCAGGAACGTGAACGTCAACTTGTTTTTTATAACGGTAAGAAGGGACGTTTTGTACACTACAGCTGCCATCATCATGTAAGGTTGCTTTAACCAGACCGACAGGAGTCTCTAGCCAGTGCACGCCTGCCGATATCTTTCGTTGATAAGCCAATGAGACGATAACGCCAATCGTGCCGTGTCCGCACATGCCTAAATAACCAGCATTGTTAAAGAAAATAACGCTCGCTGCGGCTTTAGGATTGGTAGCAGGGAAGAGTAACGCACCGACAAGAACATCATTGCCGCGTGGCTCTAAGATGATACTTTTGCGTAGATGATCGAAGTTTTGTTTGAAGTATTGCAGCTTATCTTGAAGAGTGTCGCCGACGAGTTCAGGAAAGCCGTCATAGACCATACGAGTGGGCTCACCGCCCGTATGAGAGTCAATAATTTTAAAATTAAATAATATAGAAGACATGACTGACGCCCTAATTCATCCGTGAAAAAGTTATATTCCGCTTTTTATGCATGAGACCTAATGGTTTTAAGTTAACAGCCAATAGTTGGTTGTTATTTTCTGAGGTCTATATATAGAGTGGACTTTTTTAGAGAGAGCGTCTTGGTGTTTTCTCATGGATAAATGCGTATTTCTGCATAGTGGCTCGGTGTACACTAGAGAGGTCTGTGCCTAAAAATTGGCAATAAAATAGTCAGTTCGAAATAAAGTCGATACGTTAATAGCTACGTGCTGCTGCGGTAAATTTTTCTTGCGTGCTGTTCGCCAGCGTGACATAGCCTTCGAGTTATGGATGTTTGGCTGAATGTAAAATTGATATGACAGGGATGAGATGCGATGACTGATGTAATAACAGATGTAATAGAAGATACCGCGCTTGCTATGCTTACCACGTCATTGCAGCAGAGTATGACTGTCTATCGTCCTGACAGCCGTGAGGCTTTTATCGGTAATGTCTCATTATTACTACCGCTGCTGAATACTTTGACCAATGTGGTATTTTTTGTGAAAGATGAGCAGGCGCGTTATCAGCTGGCAAACAAAACCTTGTTAAAACGCTGTCAGTTGAGTCAGCACGAAGATATCGTGGGATTTACCACAGAAGAGGTGTTTTCGCATCGACAGAGTAGGGATTATATTTTGCAAGATATGAAGGTATTGCGAGAGGGGAAGTCTATCGTTGATAACTTAGAGCTGCACAGTTATGCGTCCGGTCAGTTAGGATGGTGTATTACCAATAAACTGCCTATCTATAATAAGAGCCAACAAGTGGTCGCCATGGTTGGGATATCGGTCGATATTGATGAAGATAACGAGCGCGTTTTACGTAAACACGCGCGCTTGGCTGAAGTCGCTCAGTTTGTACGAGCACATCTTGATCAAAAAATAAATATCGCCCAATTGGCCGACTTGGCTAATTTAAGCGTATCGCAGCTAGAGCGCACCTTTAAGGCCGTACTGAATATGTCGCCATTACAGTTTGTGCAAAAGCTGCGCTTGGAGTATGCGGTGAAGTTATTGGCTCGTCATGAGGTGTCAGTGACTCAGATATCGTTGAACTGCGGCTACAGCGATCACAGTGCTTTTAGCCGTCAGTTCAAACAATTCACGGGTTTGTCGCCCAGCCAATTTCGCCAAACGCATTTATCATAAAAAAATCAAATCAATACCCAACGACTGCCGCATCGACAATACGTGGATCTGAAGATCCATACACGCCATTTGGGGTCAGCATAATCGATTGCGTTGAGCCCATGGCAGACTGCGGACTGACCTTATGTCCCATTGATTCTAGTTTTTTAATGGTATCGACATTAAGGGCTTTTTCGATACGAATCTCATCAGGCAGCCATTGGTCATGAATACGCGGTGCGTGAGTGGCTTCAGCGATATTCATGTCATGGTCGATGACGTTGGATATGACTTGTAGAACCGTGGTGATAATTCGGCTACCACCTGGGCTACCAGTAACGATGTAAGGCTTGCTGTCTTTGAATACCAGCGTCGGACTCATAGACGATAATGGACGTTTATTGGCTTCAACGGCATTTGCTTCACCGCCTAATAAGCCATAACCATTTGGCACACCCGGTTTGGCAGAAAAATCATCCATTTCATTATTCAATAAAATGCCTGTGCCATCAGCGACAAGACCTGTACCGTAAGAGAAGTTTAGCGTATAAGTATTGGCTATGGCATTGCCGTCTTTATCAACGACAGAGAAATGCGTGGTTTGATCGCTCTCATATGGTAGGGGATTGTTTGCTTTAATCGTCGAAGCTGGTGTGGCTTTGTTTGGATCGATTAGGCTACGCAGTTTATCCGCATAAGCCTGAGAGGTTAGACCACTGGTAGGTACGTCGATAAAATCAGAATCTCCCAAGTACTCAGCGCGATCCGCATAAGCGAGCTGCATCGCTTCTGCCATTAAGTGAATGGTTTGCGCGCTGTTTTGTCCGTATTCTTTTAGCGGATAACCTTCTAAAATATTTAAGATTTGCACGATATGGATACCACCAGAAGACGGTGGCGGCATCGAGACAATCTCATAACCACGATAGTCGCCTTTAACTGGCTCGCGAGCGATGGCTTCATAATTAGCCAAATCCTGTAAGCTCATACGACCACCCGCATCATTAACCGCTTTTACCAATTTCTTGGCCGTTTCACCTTTATAAAAGCCATCTGCACCTTTTGCGGCAATCAGTTTTAGCGAGCGGGCAAGTTCAGGTTGCTTTAAGCGTTCGCCAGGTTGATAGGCGCTGCCATCAGGTTTAAAAAACACCTTTTTAGTACTTGGCCATTTTTGCATGCGATCACTCAATGCTGTGAGCGATTCAGACAAGCCTGCGGTGACTTCAATACCATTTTCAGCCAGTGCAATGGCTGGTGCCATCACCTGTCCGCGGCTCATCGTGCCATGTTCTTCTAGTGCTTTGAGTAATCCTGCTACTGTCCCGGGTACGCCAACCGCTAGACCATGATAACGAGATAAATCACTGACAGCATTACCTTCCTCATCGAGATACATATCACGTGAGGCGCTACTTGGTGCTTTTTCACGGTAATCAAGCGCCACGGTCTTGCCTTGCTTGGCGTCATAAATCATCATAAAACCACCGCCACCGATATTCCCAGCACGCGGCAAAGTCACTGCTAAGGCAAAGCCAACCGCGACCCCAGCATCAACCGCATTACCGCCGTCTTTTAAAATCTTGAGTCCAATATCAGAAGCGAGAGCTTCTTGGCTCGCGACCATACCGTTCTTTGCCCAGACAGGATGATGAATGGCATCTTCAGAATAGATGGCTTGATCGGCATTGGCGTTGTTAATCGTGGAGGTAAGCGTATTGGTTTTGGCTCGTGTAACACGTTTGGTTTCAGATATTACGGTAGGATTATCTGCCATAATCGCTAGGTTAATCGCGCTAGTATTAATCGATGTTGGGTTGATGGTAGTTGATTGATTGGTGGTTGGCTCAGCCGCATGAGCAGATAGCGATACTAAAAACGTACTACTGATTAATAGAATAGCGGTTTTTATTTTTGCTCTGTTTTTAAAGTTATTTTGAGAAGCGTTAATTTCATCTTTTGATATTGGATGTTGCATTGTAAATTCCTTTTTGAGCAAGTGATGACACGTTTGGTCTGTAAAAATAAGACTGTAAAAATAAAGAGGCTAGAACGTTAGGGCGTGCCTTAATTGACATAATGATTAGCGCCACGTTTGCTAGATAAACAGTCTTATCAAAAATGCTGAAAATTTTTAAGAAATACGTTCTAATCTTACTAAATTGTAACGCATTGTGATATAAATAATAGTGCTAGAATTTATTCGTTATTGTCTGTCTATTTATAAGAAGAAATTACTATGTCATCCAACCATACTCATAAACGCGACCAACAGCGTCACTCTGGCATGGCTCATCATCAGTCATCTGCCCATAACTATAACCACAACAATCATAATAAGCATTCATATCAGTCGCGCAAATTAACCCTTATAGCAGGCTGCGCATTACTGGTTGGCAGTGCGTTTGGGCTGGCAGGCTGTCAATCAAACCCAGCGCTATCATCATCTGCGGTATCAAAAAGCATGATTGATTTTAGTAGCGCTGATAGCACGCAGAGCCAAGCCCAAGGACGCGCGTTTAATGACAGCCTTACTACCAAATCTGAGCGTTATCAACAGTTATTTAACCAAAAAAAACACCCCAATACCGACAATCAAGCCAAATCGCATTTACTGGCGGCTATTCGTCAGCATCTGGCAACAGAACATGTGGCAGTCGCGCAAGCCAATTATCAAGCCGCACCTTTTATTGATCCAGATAGCATTGATGCAGGGTCTAGTAGCTTGCTTAGAACGATTATAGAAGCTTATGCTTATGAGCCTGACGGCGATTATGATGAAAGTGACTATGATGAAAGTGATTATGATGAAAGTGCTTATGATGAAAGTGATTATGAGAACAGGCAAACTGAGGCTATGGCAGAGTTAGCAGCGGTAAGTGCAGAGTCGAATAAATGCAATGATAATGAGGATGATGACGCTTATGAAGTCTGTGTTGTAGAGGATGTTAACTATGATGAGGACGGCTATGATCAAGACGGTTACAATGAATATGGCTACAATCCAGAGAGTTACGACAGCGATGGCTATAATGAATATGGCAATGCAGAAGGTGGCATTCTCTCAGGGGTTTCAAACCTAAAGTCTAAAAATCTGTTAAAAAACTATGAAGCCATACAGATGGCAAAACAACAATCAGAGGCTGTAGAAGGTAGACAATCATCAACGCCATCTACTGGCGTCATTGGTCAAATGCTGAGTATGTTCCATCGCACGCCTGAACAGATAGCCGCGTCAAATGCTTATCAATATCAAAATTTAACGTTCAATAGTGTCAGTCAGTACCAACCCAAACAACGCCAATTACAAAGCGTCTATAGCTATGACTATATGACACCAACGATTAGCTCATCCATACAAATACCGTTAGCATTCGATTTTAACCATAGTACAGTTACGGTAGACCCATCGGCAATCCTGCCTATCGTGGCGCTTGTTAATCCTGAAAACACCCCCTTACCTAATCAAATGACCTCACATACCGTCAGTTTTGGCTTGCCAGAGAGTATTACCGCGCAGCTACCGCCAGCAGTGCTGTATGATGCCGCCATCGCTGCCATACAGAGCAGCATGGCAGAGCTTGCGCCCGAGCACTTTAGCGCGGTAGATATTCGTCATGATGCCTTTGCCAAAGAAGTCGGGGCGAGTCGTGCGGTAAAAGTCTATTTTGGCAGTAAGCAAAGCGGTGAGATGATTGGCAAGACTTTAAAATACATGACAAAGTCGCTACAGGATTATGTCGATGCCAATCCACAAAAATATCCTGATGGCGCTATGCTAAAAACCGCGCTGGCGAAAGTGCAGCTATACAATAAAGGCTACCAAAGTGCGGATGTAGGTTCGCTTTTGCAACTTATTGAGGCCATCGGTCCGATCTCTTTTAATCAGATAAATTACTATTATTTAGACAGCTCAGATCGCCTGCTTGCCAAGCAGCAGCGGATAAATATCGGTGGCGATTTGCTGGGCTCTACGACCAGCGTGCTAAACCAAATACGCTATGATAAAAGCAGCTTTAATAACCACGCACTAACGCCTTTATTGACCGAGTCTTTTGGCGCAAATGCTAAAGCTGCTATCGATGGTAATGCATGGATCGCAGAGCAGCGTCAACAAAAAGACAGGCTGCAAGCGGCACGTGATGCCCGCTATGATTATAGTGGTCGCAGTGGTGATTACGATGATGACGACTATGGTAGCGATTATGCGGATGATGATAGCAGCTATGAGGCAGCAGAATATGACAGTGTTGATCGTCAAGATGATAATGATATCGAAGACGATGCCGCAGATGATGCTGACAACAGGGTAGACGATCAATAACGCTATCTTGTCATGTTCAAGCCCATATTTATTAAGGATAAAAAATGAAAAAAGCACATCAAATCATTGCAAGTCGTCTTCCGTCAGCTAGCTTTCCGTCAGTTATCAATAGCCACCGCCTATTTGCTGGTACATTGATCACAGGGGCACTATTATTAACGGGTTGCCAATCTACCAGTCTCGAACAATCTAACGCGATAACTGCTAAGCAAACACCAGCGGCAGCCAAGACAGCATTGGCGACGGCGTTACAAAAACAGCGCCGCCAGTCCTTTAGCTACCATAGCAATCTTGAAATCAGTAACGAGCAACAGTTTAGCGATATTGACAGCACGCAACTGGTGGCATCAGAATATGTAGATAGTTATTGTGATGATAGCCACGATCAAGCTTATGGGGCCTTATTAACAAAGGCGCAAGCACAGCATAAAGATATTGCAGCGACTGATTATGATGACCAGCGTGAGGCACTTAAACAGTCCTACCTAGCTTGTTCGGCTGCTTATGAGGCATGGAGAGACGCGCACTATGATAGTGAATCCTATGCCATTGATGCGGCAGCTGAAGACGTGGTAGATTCAGTAGCAGAGATGGAAACAACCGTGTCTGATATGGACTCGGCTCGTGAAGCAAGCGCTACGACTGTCTCATCCTATGTGTCGCCCTATTATGAAAAGCTATTTAATGAATATGAGAATAAGCAGAGCAAACAAGATATCAAAAAGTCACAATTACTAGATGCTTATGTGCTAAAGCCACTGTCTATCAATGCACAAGGCATTTATCAGCCAATGGCTGGCAAGGCGACGATGTTGGCGAGCGTTCAGTATCACGCGCGCAATCATCAAAGCAGTGTCAATCAGCCTATTTATCTAGACTTGAAAAACGGTGATATTTATCTATGGGCAGATAATTTTGCGATGTTTAATTCAGAACTGTTAGACGATAAGCTCGGCATAAAGTGGCGCAACAAGTGGTTAAAACTAGCCATTGATGACGGCACCTTACCCAAAGGCTTTGGTAGTGAATTAATAAAAAGTCATTTTGCGGCGCTAGATGCCACATTTGATGCGGCACCTGTTAGCCAGTTTGATTATGTCGCCCCTAATACGCTAGCTTCGCTCTCTCCCAAGTTACCCGCGCATCAGCTACCAGCGATGCTGGCAAGTAACCAAGTCATTCGCCGTGTACAAAGTGCTGAGAGTTATGAGCAGTTTTATCAAGATTATATGCGCATCGTCTACGAGCGGATTGGTCAGCGATATCCAGAACTTGTTAAAGAAAGCGAGCCTTACGAGATAGGCGACACAAATGCTAATAAATTTACCAGTAAAGCGTTGGTGCAGCAAATGTTGGCAATGATAAAGAATGACATAGATAGTGGCACTGAGACAATAGAGGAAACAACAGCAGAGAAAACAGAAAGTACAACGCTAGCTAATGCAGAGACGCAAGAGTTCTATGGATTTGATAAGCGTGGTCAGCTCAAATGGCAGCATCTGCGTAGTGAGCTTCCGAGCGAGACTGCTTCCAATAAAAACATGGTCATAGATGTTTTGCAGCAGTATTCCGCTATAAGCGCCAAAAACATGGCATTTCCCAATTTACCAAACGATGTGCAAGTGCCCAATGCTGGTAATAGTATTGATGTGCGCGAGTATGGTAATGAGCTGATGCAGTATTATCGTGATGGCAATGGTACTGCGATAGGAAAGATGATGTTTAGTGTCATGCCAATGGCTAAAGAGAAGTTCGGGACGATTGAATAAAAGCGGATTAATCGTAGGTAAGTTTAGTTAGTCGTTATTGAAATTAAAACCAAAAAAGCGCACCGTTTATACGATGCGCTTTTTAGTTTTAACACTTGTAAGACATTAACTATTAATACATGTCTCTGTATTGATAAAAGCTTACATGCCTTGATGTGGTTTGCCATGCATTTTACCGTGCTCTGAGCCTTTATGACCTTTCGCCATTTTTTCAGCTTTTAATGTAGCAAGCTTAGCGCGCTGCTCAGCGGTTAATACTTGCGAGATAGCATGTTGAGTTTGTACACGCTCAATAAAGCGTTGTTTGGTTTTCGCCGCTTGCTGGTCAGCTAGACGATTAACGGCGGCTGTATTCAATGTGCTGGCACTGGTCAATGCTTGCATTTGTTGCTGCATTTGCGTACGTTCTGCTTGGTATTTTGTACGGTCAGCTTTACGATCGCCGTGTTGTGCTTGCATGATGGCTTTGATTTGCGCTTGTTGCGTTGCTGTTAGATCTAGCTGCGACATTGGACCTCTCATGCCGTCTTTTTTCATGGCGTTTTTCATGCCATCTTTATGCTGCATTTTGCTGGTCGTTGGTGTGGTATCGGTGGTTGCATTCACACTGGTACAAGCTGTTACGGTGAAAATGCTAGACATTGCTAATACTGAGCCCATTAATAATTTTTTCATCATTATTACCTTAATTTATGGTGCAAACGTTATTGGTTGCGAAAAAGTCAGTTTTTATCTGATCAGCCTATGCATGGTAAGTGTCCCGGATAGCCACTATCCATCATTGCATATCATCAGTATTTGTCGCTGATAGCCGTTATGTTACGACAGTTAAAGGTTACGAACATTTATGAAGTATTAAGAAAGGTAACGTTTATAGCGAATGGATAAGCAATTGACTGATAATATGGCTAATAAAGCGATATAACGCTTAAGGAGACAGATGTGCCACACATATTACTAGGCGATGATGACGAAGAATTGACCCAGTTATTACAAGAGTACTTGCACAACCACGGGGTGACATGCGACTGCGTTCACGATGGTGAGGCGGTCATACAAAAACTTAAAGCGGCGATGAATAATGAGGCTGCTTACGATCTGCTAGTGTTAGACATTATGATGCCAAAAATCGATGGTCTTAGTGTGTTGCGTCAGTTGCCCAATATTAGTGATATCCCCGTGATTATGCTGACTGCCAAGGGAGAAGAGATTGATCGTATTATTGGGCTGGAGCTGGGCGCTGACGATTATATTACCAAACCTTGTAATCCTCGAGAGCTGCTGGCACGTATCAATGCCGTCATTAAGCGCACCAACGCGGCGGCATCAGAACATATGCCGCTACCAGAGAGCCGTTTACATCTGGATCAAAACCAGCGGCTTTGTCAGATAGATGGCATAGAGTTACAAGTCACCGGTACAGAGTTTGATCTCTTGGTCGCGCTACTCAAACAAAAAGGCGAGGTCGTGAGTAAGGCGTGGCTGTCAGAACATGTGTTGCAGCGAGAGTTACAGCCATTTGATCGTAGCCTTGATGTCCACGTCTCGCGACTGCGAAAAAAACTTCAACCTTTCCACGATGAGCCGATAAAAGCGATTCGTGGTAAAGGCTATCAGTTGGTGCTGTGATGACGGACTACTCAATAAAAGCGTCAATATTTAAGATACGCATGACTCTATTTTGGCGTCTATTTTTAAGCTTATTGGTGACGATTTTGATCACCTCGGTTTTATCCATTATGGTGGAGCGCTGGCTCAGTGAAAAAGAGCTGAACGCTCGGATGGATGTGCAGATTGAGCGCTTATTGGTCAAGCGTGAAAAGCTGGTTGCAGCGTTAGAAATAGGCGATTTACCCACGGTTAGAGATATGTATCGTCAAGAGCGACGATTGATGAGTCAGATTAGAGTCTACGATGGGCAAGGCGCTATCATATTTCCACGCTATCGGGACAGAGAGGATCAGCCAAAAGATCGGCAAGCACTTGATTATTCTATGGAAACACCGCCGAAACCTAACAATGCCTCATTTGCTCAGCCCGCTAATGAGATGCCCAGTGCTAAGCCGTCTTATTTCGAAAGCATTTTTCAGCCAGTGATGCCTAGTCGGAGAGCTGCGATAGCTGATAGCGATAATCGCCCTGAATTGGCTGACCTGACCGTTGCTTTACCGGATGAGCAGAGCGTTATCATACAGCTGCGTCCCCATCTGCGTTTTGCCGACTTGGTCGCGCTGCAACGCAGTCATTTTCCTGTACGCTTGTTGCTGATAATTCTCTTTAGTATTTTGGTCTGCTATTGGCTCAGTCGTACCTTGACCCAGCGTATTCGCCGAGTGCAACATACCGTCCATCGCATGATTGATGGTGATTATCAAGTCAATCCAAACTTAACAACGATGGGAGATGATGAGTTAGGATTATTGGGTAAAGACGTGGCCCAATTATCGATACGACTGGCTGATAGCGAGCTGGCACGTAAGCAGATGCTCAGTGACATCTCGCATGAGCTGCGCTCGCCATTGGCGCGTTTGGATGTCGCCACTGAGCTGACGCGGGATTTTGCGCCCAATGCCAGTCGTTATCTCGACCGTATCGATAAAGAGTCGGCACGAATGAATGAGTTGATTGAGCAAATTATCCATATTCAATCGCTACAAATGCAGCAATACACCATCGATAATCTAGAAAGTGAGGCCGTCAATCTCTCTGAGATTATTAGCGACATTGCCCAAGATGTTTGTTTCGAGTTTCAACATAAAAACGTACGCTGGCAATGGCAGCCGCCTAGCTCCTCACTAAAAATATCACGAACGGATTTTTTGACAGAGTGTTGGACCATATCTGGCAATCAAGAACAGCTGCACAGTGCGCTTGAGAACGTCATTCGCAATGCCTTTATGCATACCTCACCAGCCTCTACCGTGATTGCTGAGATGACAGAAGTGCAGATGGACAATAAAACACCTGCTATCCAAATCAGTATCACTGACGAGGGCGGCGGCGTCGAGGATAAGGATGTAGATCGTATTTTTCAGCCCTTTGTCCGCCTCGATTCTGCGCGTCATCGCGAGACGGGTGGCTATGGCTTGGGACTGGCAATCGTCTACGCGGTTGTCATGGCGCACAAAGGACGAATCAATGTTTATAACCGCAAAGATGGCGTACAAGGGCTTGTGGTGCAGATAGTTTTGCCTATCGGATAACACTTATTTAACTATGACTTGTATATAGATTCACACACAAAGTGGTGCTTTAATACACAATATCAGTCAGTAACATATAGGGTCTGTTGAACATTCAAATGTGGCACTGGCAGTCCTAATATTTGAATGTTCAACAGACCCTATACAAATTTGTAATAAGAATATGAATCTGTGTTCAAAAAGCTGGACAATCAAGACTAGTCCATTTCTGATAAGACATTATATTCATTATTATGAATATAATGGACAAACGGTAGTAATTGGCTGATGAGTTGCATTGTTACTCTCTGTATATTCGGTAATACTAATATACAGAGAGTTATAAAAATGTTACAAAACAAAAACGTCTTATTTATTACACAGTCATGCAAGTGACACTCTAAAAAGGTTCATCCATATAAGCTTATAACCCGTTTTATTTTGTTATATCGACTCTCTACAAGATAGATAACGACTCTGATTTTTTAAATCCGATAAGTCTGTAAGGGAGTACACATTATGAACCGCATCTATAAAGTAATATGGAATGAAGCCTTGAATTGTTTCACTGCAGTTGGTGAATATGCTAAGGCACGTGGCAAATCTTCCAAATCTAGCGTGAGTGCAAACGCTACCATCAATACGACACCCAGTCTTTCATCCGTCAATAGTCTGCGCTTAAGTGCCATCGGATTAGGGCTGATAGCGGCTGGTTTTAGTCTTCAGGTGAATGCTGCCTCTTGCAATGCTGCTACAGAAGTAGAATGTGGGACTAATGCTACGGCAAGTCCTCTTCATGGCATTGCTATAGGTAAGAATGCCACAGCGTTCGGAAGTCAGACTATTGCCATTGGCGGAGGAAGTAGCGGTCAACACACCACCGCAATGGGTGAGCAATCTATCGCCATTGGTGCAAACGTTGTGACCAAAGGCGGATCTTCTATTGCCATTGGTGGTGACGATCTAAATGCCGCCTCTCAAGCCAATATTGATGGCACCTCAGCATCTGCAATCAATGGAGGTGATGTCAATACCGCATTCAAAGCTTATGCGGGTCGTGACCTTGTTGAAGCGGGATATTACGTTAGAAATACCGAAGCTGGTGGTGCTGCTTTCTATAGCGATTGGCTCAAAAGCGCTTTCTAAAGGTGCTTTGTCTACGGCTATTGGCGTACAGTCTTCCTCAGCGGGTGTTGCGTCCTCAGCCTTTGGCATGGGATCGTCAGCAAGCAAAGATGGTTCGGTTGCTTTAGGTGCAGGGTCAACGACTGCCACAAATGCAACCACTGAGTCGACCATGACCGTTGGCGGGGTCACACATACCATTGCAGGTCCTGCGATGCGAGTTGGTGATCAGGTCTCAGTTGGTTCAGCCGGCGCTGAGCGTCAAATCAAACACGTCGCTGGTGGAGCGGTGAATGCAAGCAGCACGGATGCGGTGAATGGCAGTCAGTTGCATGCCACTAATACTACCGTTGCCGCTAATAAAACCAAATACTATAGCGTGAAATCAACGGGTGGTAGCAACGATGACAACCTAGGTGCCACGGGTGAAAACGCGATGGCAATGGGTCGAAACGCCAGTGCGACTGGCAGTCAAGGCATTGCCATTGGTAGCGGCGGCAGTGGTCAACACACCACCGCAATGGGTGAGCAATCTATCGCCATTGGTGCAAACGTTGTGACCAAAGGCGGATCTTCTATTGCCATTGGTGGTGACGATCTAAATGCCGCCTCTCAAGCCAATATTGATGGCACCTCAGCATCTGCAATCAATGGAGGTGATGTCAATACCGCATTCAAAGCTTATACGGGTCGTGACCTTGTTGAAGCGGGATATTACGTTAGAAATACCGAAGCTGGTGGTGCTGCTTCTATAGCGATTGGCTCAAAAGCGCTTTCTAAAGGTGCTTTGTCTACGGCTATTGGCGTACAGTCTTCCTCAGCGGGTGTTGCGTCCTCAGCCTTTGGCATGGGATCGTCAGCAAGCTTAGATGGTTCGGTTGCTTTAGGTGCAGGGTCAACGACTGCCACAAATGCAACCACTGAGTCGACCATGACCGTTGGCGGGGTCACACATACCATTGCAGGTCCTGCGATGCGAGTTGGTGATCAGGTCTCAGTTGGTTCAGCCGGCGCTGAGCGTCAGATCAAACACGTCGCTGGTGGAGCGGTGAATGCAAGCAGCACGGATGCGGTGAATGGCAGTCAGTTGCATGCCACTAATACAGAAGTGACTAATAACAGCACAGCCATTGGTTTAGGCCTAGACTTTACCGGTGACAACACAGCGACAACTGTCAACCGTCAATTGGGTCAGAAGCTTACCGTCAAAGGGGGTGCAACCACGGCATTATCGGACAACAACATCGGTGTTGTTGCAGATAACGTGAGTAACACCTTAACTGTCAAACTGGCGAAAAATATAGATCTAGGTGAGACAGGTAGTGTAAAAATGGGTTCGAGTTTTCCTATAGGGTTTGGTAATACTACGACACTTGATCGTTCTGGACTCACAACTGGCAATATACTGACGAAGACTACAGTCGATGGCTTAGGTGTTAGAACAGGCAACGCTCTAGTTAATACTACCGTTACTGGTGTAGGAATTGCTGTATCAAGCCCTCTGTCTACCACTCTCATATCTAGCAATGGTCTGAACATTCTAAATGGTCCAAGTATCACTAAGAGTGGTGTTAATGCCGGTAATAAAAAAGTCATCAATGTTTCTAATGGTACGGTTAGTCTAAATAGTCAAGACGCCATCAATGGTGGTCAGTTATTTAATACCAACCAACAAGTCACCAGCAATACTGGCAATATCTCGACCAATACCACCAATATTGGCACCAACGCTGACAATATTGCTAAAGGCATCAAATTTAATGTGAACGATGTAAGCAGCGGCGGCACGCTCAAAAAAACCTTTGCCTTAGGTGAAGAGATTAAACTTGATACGGACAGCAATTTAACGACCACAGCCTTGGGTAGTGGTGATGGTATAGCCCTCGGCTTGTCTCCAACTTTGACTGGACTCACCAGTGCAGACTTTGGCGGCGTTAATATCTCTACTACTGGCATCAATGCCAATGACACCCAGATCAAGGGAGTAAAAAGTGGTGGTGATACAGTCAGCAATGCGGCAAACATCGGTGATGTACAGATGGCTGCTGCAGGAGCGAGAACCAAAGTGGTTAAAGGAACGAATGTTGCCAGTGTTGATTTTTCAACCGATAGCGATACTGGACAGGACGTCTACACCGTCAATGCCAATGGCGCCAGTGTTTCTACTGCAGATGCAAATGCATTAACAGTAACCGCCAGTATCAAAGATCCTGATACCAATATCACTGATTACCAAGTGGATCTAAGCGAAGGCAGTAAAGCAAGCTTGGGCAAAGCCGATAGCGCGATGCAAACAGTAGTAACGCAAATCAATGGTTCTGATGTCAAAACTCTGAATAAGGACAATAACACAGCCAATTTTATTAGCGGTGACAATATTGTCTTAACCGCTGACGAAGGTGGTATTAAAGTTGCCACTGCTGCTAACTTAGTCTTAACCAGCTTGACCACAGGAACTACCGTTATTAACAATGACGGTGTCACCCTCACAGGCGGCAGTAACCAAACCGTCACGCTCAGTAATAACGGTCTAAATAATGGCGGCAACCAAATCACCAATGTCGCCGATGGATCACTAGATACTGATGCCGTTAATATTAGACAACTAAATGCAACGACTACAACGATAAATAAAGGTCTCGACTTCGATGGTGATACGGGTACTACCGTTAATCGTAAACTTGGTCAAAAACTCACAGTCAAAGGTGGGGATACTATCAATGCTGATCCAGCAACGAAAAACATTAGTGTCACCGCTAATGGAGATGATACCTTGACTGTTAAATTGGACAAAGATATTAATCTTGGTAATACAGGCAGCGTTACCACTGGAAATACTCAAGTTAATAATGCAGGTGTTACTTTATATAATGGTGATAATAACCAAGTAGCACTCACTAACAATGGTCTGAATAATGGCAACAACAAGATTACTAATGTCGCTGATGGATTGTTGAGCGCTACTAGTAGAGATGCGGTTAACGGTAGTCAGTTGTTTAAGACTAATGGTGAGATTGCCAAAGGCATCAAAATCGGTGATGGCAATAGTGCCAACGACCAGCAGTTTGCTTTAGGTGATACCATCAACGTCACGGGTGATAGCAATATTACGACGATGGCCTCGGCAACGGGTGTTCAAGTAAAACTGAATAACCAGCTGAACTTAGGCAATGAGGGTAGCATGCAGATTGGTGATAGCATTATGAACAGCAATGGCTTTACCTTTACTGACAATGGTCCCGGTAGAACGGTTAGACTGAGTAGTGGTGGTCTTGACAATGGTTTTAATAGAATCACCAATGTAGCTGCCGGTATGGCAGACACAGATGCGGCGACTGTGGGACAGTTGAACGCGACGACGTTTGCCTTAGACAGAGGTTGGGCATTAAGTGCACAAAGTGATACCGCTACCATGGTAAAACAGGGAAGCGCTGTTGATATGAACAGCAGAGATGGAAACATTACTATTTCTAGAACGTCGGCAAATGGTGGTGTAGCAAGTCAAGCTGGCCGAGCGGTAGACGCAAATGATATTAGCTTTGATTTAAACCCAGACCTAAATGTAGATAGCGTCACAGCGGGTGACACCGTTATTGACAATAATGGTCTGACTATCGCAGGCGGACCTAGTGTCACCAAAGCCGGTATCAATGCTGCCGATACTCAGATTACAAACGTGATGAATGGTGCTGTCTCTGAAGGTAGTAAAGATGCCATCAACGGTGGTCAGCTCTACGCTCAAGGCACTGGTATCAGTAGTATTATTGGAGGAGATACAGTCTACAATCCTGTAGATGGAACCTTTACGAACAATAATATTGGTGGTACTGGTCAAAATAGTATCGATGGTGCAATAGCTTCTATCAAGCAAGGTGAAGTTATAATCAATGAAAGCATCCAGACCAATACTACGAATATCCAAACCAATACCACGAACATTGCCACCAATACGGCCGATATCGTAACGAATACCACGAATATCGAAACCAACACGACCAACATTAAAGTGAATAAGGACAAAATAGATGCGGGTCTCAATTTTGGTGCAGATAGCGGCGCTACCATCAACAAACCAGTAGGTGATGACAGTGTCCTCACCTTCACAGGTGGCAATAACATCAGCACTACAGCAGCAGGCAGTAGTATTAAGTTTGATCTAAACGGCAACATCAACGTAGATAGTGTCAAGACTGGCAATACATCCATTAATAACAATGGCGTCACGATTGTCGGCGGACCTAGTATGACTGCAAGCGGTATCAATGCAGGCGATAGCCGCATTACCGGGGTTGCCAATGCTACAGAAGCCACAGATGCCGTCAATTTCGGTCAATTAAGTGCACTTGATAGCAGGCTCAATAATAACATGAGCGATCTAGGCTACAAAATTGGTGAAGTCGAAGATGATGCAAACGCGGGTATCTCGGCAGCCATGGCCATGTCTTCATTACCACAAGCCTTTATTCCAGGTAAGTCATTAATCGGCGGTGGTATTGGTACTTATAACGGAGAAAGCGCAGTGGCGATTGGCTTCTCGAAATTGTCCAATGATGGTCGTTGGGTCATGAAGGTAAACGGCACCGCTGATACCCAAGGTAATGCTGGCGGCTCGATTGGTGCTGGTTTCCATTTTGATTAAAGAAATCAAGCGCAGTATCGAATAAAGCAATTCGTTAATCATAAAAAAGCAAGGCATTAGATGTCTTGCTTTTTTGCAACCTGAGAATTCATAAGTTTTTAGAGTGATGATTTGGTAGCCACTATATAATTTTTAACAATGATTTTTTTTCTTTGGCTGAATAGCAAAGCGATAAAAATCCCTCATTTTATGAGGGCTTGTCTATTATCATAAAAGCAATTTTATACTCTGAACATGGCGGCATTTGGGGTCAGTCCGACGTAAGCCATACCGGCTTGATCCATCCAATGTGGCTGAATAATCCCATGCTGTAAAATAGCATGAATGTCTCGATGCGCTCTCTCTATCCTATGTTTTTTATATAGCGAGACCGTACCAGCAACTGCGTAAATCTCCGATATCATGGCTCGGGCTTCTCGTGCTGCCTCACAGGCTGCTGCCCACACATCAGCCAGCTGTATATCGGTAAAGCTGTTTTGTTGCTGCGCTGCATCCCATATTACCTCGACACTATTGTGTAATTGCACGCGCCTAGAGGCCAAAAGTGTTTTGCTCTTAGCGATAGTCGCTTGTACCGCTGCTCGATCACGCAAATCTGGGCTTTTACCGGGCGTTACTTTCTCTAGGCAAATTTGGATTAACTCATCTGTCGCTGCTTTTAAGACGCCCAGTGCCATCGCTGCACAGCCAGCTGCATTAATACAACCAATCGGTAGGCGATTATAGGCGTTGTCGATGGCAACCGGACTATCAAATCCGACCGCATAGTCCGATTTTACAAAAGCGTTTTTAACGACGATATCGTGACTGCCTGTACCGTTTAGGCCGCCAACATGCCAAGTATCAATCACTTCAACATCTTCTTTTGGAATAAAGAACAGTTTTAAATTTGCGCCCGGCCCAAGGGTGGTGGGTGAGCCTTCGGAAATTACCAAGCAACGTAGCACAAACCAGTCGGCCAACTCACACCCTGATACTAATGTCCATTGACCTGAGACCGTATAGCCTTCTGCTGTTTGTTTAGCAACACCTTCAGGGCGAGCTGAGTTGGCATAGACATGAGAGGGGTCACTGTATATTTCCTGCATACTAGGCTCGTCCAAAAATCGTCCAAAAATCGTCCAAATGTGCAAGCCAAATGATTGTTCCAAACAATCCATGATACTGAGGCCTCAGCACTGGCCAGCGTCTCATAAGCTTTTAGCGTTTCTACAGGATTGCCTTGCCATCCTCCCAACGACTTTGGCAACCCCATTCTAAATAGTGATAGCGCTGACAGTTTTTTGACCACTATCGGTGCAATTTTTCTACAGGTTTCTGTTTCCTCTCTGGCCGATATGGCTAAATCATAAACATCTTCAGCGGCATCGGATGGTAGAGCGTCTTTATTATTATTTGATGAAGGTGTATCACTCATAATTTTCAACCTTATTTTAATGAATAAAACAGTATGTTGATTTAGAATTAATAAATAAAAATCAATTCTAAATTTGAGATATAACAATGCCTATACCAAGAATAGCCAACAGTTGACCGCTATACAACCAATAATTTGCATATATAAAATATTATAGTCAAATAAATGTTAGAAGCGATCCTGCGATGAAATATTTACAGCACATCGCTCAGTTGTATGTGTCATTGACAGCGCCTTAGCCTGTCATTTTATTTTTTAGTTACTTAGATTAACACATGAAGTGCAATACCAAATGTGAGGTGAAACTGATTTTAAAGTCTTTCTGGATAGAAATACGAATACTAAGAAGCTAGGACGGATGAGCATACTGCAGTGAGCGCTTTAAAATAGTAGTTTTTTAGCATTTAAATGGTCATTGATTGAATTAAAGATGTGCCCCAATGTTATCTAAGTGCAGATGCATTCATAAATGCAAAAAGCCGAGCAAAGGCTCAGCTTTTTTAGTAAATAGTTCTATTAAAAATTTGGCTACCAAGCCTAATCGGTTGAGGTTTCTTGTAAGACCTCTACCATGGCATTGGCTACGTAATCAATGTTACTGACGTTTAAGCCTGCCACACACATACGTGAGTTAGAGACTAGGTAAATACCAAATTCGCTTTGTAAGCGCTCGATTTGCTCAACTGTTAAGCCGGTAAAGCTAAACATGCCGTTTTGACGAGTAATGTAATCAAAATTACGCTCAGGTAGTTTGGATTCTAATACCGATTTGAGCTTTAAGCGCATAGCTTTGATACGGTCGCGCATTCCATAAACTTCACCAACCCACTGCTGATATAGTTCCTCATCATTCATGACGATATCAACCACGCGGCCGCCATGGGAGGGTGGACTGGTATAGATACGACGAACAATAAAGTTCAACTGACCAAAGACGCGCTCAGTTTCGTCTACTGTCGGACAAACGACGGAAAGACCGCCAACACGCTCACCATACAGTGATAAGTTTTTGGAGTAGGAGTTACTCACGAACACCGTCAAATTCATCTCAACTGCTTTACGAATAGCATACGCGTCGCTGTCCATATCTTCGCCAAAGCCTTGATAAGCGATGTCCATAAATGGAATTAGCTCACGCTGCTTTATTACCTCTAGCACTTTATCCCATTGCTGCTTTGTCAAATCCATACCGGTTGGGTTATGGCAGCAAGGGTGCAACAACACCACATCGTGTTTATTCAAGGTTTCAAAAAAGCGGATCATCTCATCGAACTTGATGCTACTGCTGGCTTTATCGTAGTAAGGATAACTGCCAACCTCTACGTCACAACCTGCAAAAATAGCAATATGATTGCTCCATGTTGGGTCGCTGACGTAGCACTTCGACTGAGGTAGCCACTGATGTATAAATTCAGCACCAACTTTTAGTGCACCAGAACCCCCGAGAGTCGCTATCGTCGCCACACGGCCCTCAGTCAATACCTGAGCCCCTTTACCAAACAGTAAATTCTGACAAGCGCTACGATGTCCAGCCAGACCTGCCATCGGCAAATAAGGGCGCGGAGAGATTGAATCTGCAATCTGCTGTTCGGCAGTTTTGACGCAGTCTAATACGGGCAATACACCTTCTTCATCGTAATAGATACCGATGCCCAAATTGACTTTATCGGGATTGGGGTCAGCAAAAAACTGGTCCATCAATCCTAAAATAGGGTCACCAGCATAATACTCTACATGTCTAAACATTCTGTGTCCTTACAAAAATATGAGTCTTGCGGACAAAAAGCATAATCCAAATCAATAATTAACTCAACGCAAGATTTATTTTTAGCCCCTTTAGAGACAAGCGCTTGAATTGAGGACGCGCCCTAGAGTTGATAACGATTTAAGCAGCCTGCCAGTGGCTTATGTCAATCACTGTGAAAATTATCGAAATGATCATCAAAATACGACTGTAAAAACTGCTTAAAAGCAATGGTCACTTGTTCAATAAATAGCCCTTGTAAAGTAATAAGTGGAATGTCTACCAAATAAGGTTTGCCTCGCAATGATTTTGTCATGGCCGCGAAGACTGATAGCCTACTGGGTAAATGATGAGGGTAGCAATAATCATTGCAACTCATTAAACTTGTCCAACCCAAAGCCAACCCCAACGCCAGACTTGACTGGCAAGCTAAGGATGTGTGATGCCACCAAAAATACTCACCCAAATTTCACCGCAACTGGCGTTTATGATTTCTGCCATTGTCATCGCCATCATGGGCGTTACCATGATTGGCTTTGGCTGGGTGCCGCATTTATCATTGATACTCGCCATCTGTGTGCTACTAGCCATCGGTCTGTTCAAAGGTTTAAGCTTCGATGATATGCAAGCGCAAATGGCGTCTGGCGTCATGCGCGGTATCGGTGCGATTTATTTATTCTTTTTTATTGGTTTGATGATCGCCGCCTTGATAATGTCTGGTGCCATTCCGACGCTGATGTATTTTGGTTTTCAGCTGATATCGCCAGAGTATTATTATATCTCAGCCTTTGTATTGACATCTATTATCGGTATTGCCTTGGGCAGTAGTTTGACCACGGCCGCCACCCTTGGCGTGGCTTTCATAGGGATGAGCAATGCCTTTGATGCCAATGTGGCGATTGCCGCTGGTGCGGTGGTATCTGGAGCATTTTTTGGTGATAAAATGTCGCCATTATCGGATACTTGTACCATTGCCTCATCGGTTGTCGGCATTGATTTGTTTGACCATATTCGCAATATGATGTATACCACTGTGCCGGCTTGGATAATGACGGTGATATTGTTTTGGTTCTTCTCTGGGCAAACGGCTGGCTCTGACTTAAGTCAAGTAAGAGTGCTGCAAGGACAGTTAATTGAAAGTGGCTTGGTACATGGTTATGCCGTATTGCCTTTCGTCGTGCTAGTAGGACTGGCGATATTTCGTGTCAATGCCATTTATACCATCATCTGTACCATCGCTGCGGCATTGATTATTACTTACTTACATAGCTCGCCAAGCTTTGGTCAGTTGGGTGGTTATCTGTTTGCAGGTTATGCCCCTGCTAAGTCATTAGAGTTGGGCGAGGTAGGCGGCATGCTATCGCGCGGCGGTGTCCAAAGCATGTTCTTTACCCAAGCGATTGTGATATTAGCGCTCAGTCTTGGTGGCTTGCTGACAGCATTGGGTATCTTGCCAGCATTATTATCAGGTATTAAAGACAATTTAACGACAGCAGGGCGTGCTATTTTTGCTGCTGCCATGTCGGCTTTAAGCATCAACGTACTTATTGGTGAGCAGTACTTGAGTATCTTATTATCAGGAACCGCCTTCCGACCAACGTTCGAGCGTTTAAACCTACACCCAAAAAACCTATCGCGTACCATTGAAGATGCCGGTACGGTGATTAATCCATTGGTACCTTGGAGTGTGTGCGGCGTGTTTATCAGCCAAGCATTGGGCGTTCCCGTACTTGATTATCTGCCTTATGCCTTTTTCTGTTATTTATCGCTACTACTTACAATTCTGTTTGGCTTCACAGGGGTGACTATCAGTCGAATACAGACCCATCAAACTCATAAGAAGACAATCATGTCAGATTCTGCTCCTATGGGTTAAACGCTTGTGCTTATCTCCTATGATTTGATGGTGTTTTTTTGACACTCTGTGCAAATGCTATCTAATTCTAATTATTTTGATTCAAATAAAAGAAACCTCGTAGCGCAACGCTTACGAGGTTTTTTTAAATTCTGAGCAGTTGTATCGTGTTTAAGTGGTTGGTTGAGACTTAATAACAGCATTATGATTTGCTATTTATATCGAGATAAAAGCGTGGTGTAATTTATGAACATTATGTGGGTTTAACTTTTTTCTATATTTTATACGTTTCTTCCACTAGTTTAGTCTTGCGTACGCAGTGCCTAAAATCTCGTTTATGTTATCGAGGTTTAATGGTTTTGCTAGGGCTAGTGTGGTAAATTGCTAAAGTCGCTGAAATCAAAGCGCATGGTTTGTGGTAGTAAATAACCGTAAGTTAAAAGACCAATATCTTAATTTTTATGATAATAAATAGTTACTTCAGAAGACAATAGAGACATTACCCTCAAAGCAGTGTGACTGCTTTGCCAACTAATTTGATGAGAAGGTCAAGGATGACGATAGATAATAATGTGTTACGGGAACGCACGAGCTTATTAGGCTCTTTCTTAGGGGCTGCGATTTCTCGCCAGTCTGGTGAACAGACGGTACATACCATCGAAAAATTGCGTAAAGGTTTTATCCAACAACGCCGCGAGCCTAACGACGCACAAAAGCAGGAGCTTATTGACTTTATTGCCTCTTTAGACAATCAAGCATTGAAAAATGTCATACGTGGCTTTTCTATCTATTTTTTCTTAGCAAATTTAACGGAAGAAAATTACTTACGTGAGCAGCGTCATAACCTGCGTGCGCAGTCTGAGCAAAGCTGGGAAGGGTCGTTTCGTCGTACCCTGCTTGAGTGTCGTGAACGTAATATTGAACCTGCCCAAATGCAAGAGCTCATAGATCAACTCAAATTTATTCCTGTCTTTACCGCACACCCTACTGAAGCGCGTCGCCGCACGACGATGAATATCTTGCAAAGTCTGTTTACTCATAGCGATGCCTTAAACAATCTTAATGAAGACAGTTTCGCCTACGAGCAAGCGAAAGAACAAACGGCGCAAACCATTGATTTGTTATGGTCATCTGATGAGGTGCGTACGCGTAAGCCTTTGGTTTATGACGAGATAAATAATGGTTTACACTATTTTAACGCCAGTTTATTTAATGCCATTCCCAAGGTTTATCGTAATATTAAAAAAGCCATTATCGATATCTACCCAGAGCTAGCGGACAACCCATTACCAGCGTTTATGAGCTTTGGCTCTTGGATCGGTGGTGACAGAGATGGTAATCCATTCGTGACTTTTGAGACCACAGAGCTTGCTGTATTAATGCATGCGGATACCGTGTTGCGTCACTATCAAGTACTGCTCAAAAAACTGCGCCGCCAGCTCATTCATAGTGATACTACGGTTCATGTTGCTCCTGAGGTCTACGCCAAAATCAAAAGTTACGATGAGCTCGATAGACGAGTATTTGATTATAATCTCGATGATTATGGCAATGAGCCTTATCGTAGATTGCTTTCTTTAATCCTTACTAAAGTCAACGCTACTAATCGCCTGATTCAAAGTAAAGGCAGTGATAGTGACGCTAAAAAAGATGCCTACGCCGACCCACAAGAGCTGTTAGAAGACCTGCGTATTATTCGTCAGAGCGTGAATGGCCATGATACTGCTCATAGCGATGGCTTATTGCTTGACGTTATTCGTCTGGTGAAAACCTGTGGCTTTCATTTAGCCGCGCTGGATATCCGTCAAGAGTCGTCTTATCATAGTGAGGTGATTGACGATATTTTTGCCAGTGCCTCTAATCTGCCAGATTATCAAACTTTGAGTGAAAGCGAGCGCCAAGAGTGGCTGACTCGTTTGCTTGCAAAGCCTGGTACACCGCTCATTTATACTGATAACTTGACTGATAAAACACGTGAACAATTGGCATTGATGAACTCAGTGGCGACATTACGTAAGCTGGTAGGGCAAGAGACTTTTGGCAGTTATGTTATTTCGATGACTAATAATGCCAGTCAATTATTAGAAGTTTTATTATTGATGCGGTTTGCTGGCCTGTGCAGGGTTGATGAGGCAGGACAGTTATCTGCTGATTTGCCCGTTGCACCCTTGTTTGAGACCATTGAAGATCTTAAAAATATCGATAAGATTTTACCTGCCGTCTTGGATAATCCGCTTTATCGAGGGTTGCTGCAACACTTAGATAA